>JAUIJJ010000064.1 GCA_030431385.1 bacterium
GATGGCGCTCTTCATGCAGACCGTCGGGTACTCGGGGACGTTCATCGCGCAGTACACGGGCGCGAAAGCCGACCATCGGGTCGGTCCCGCGTTGTGGCACGGGGTGTGGCTGGCGCTGATCGGCGGAGTGATTCTAGCAGCATTCGTGGCTCCCCTTGGGGTGCCGTTCTTTAACTGGATCGGCCACGCGGAGCCAGTCCCCGAATTGGAAGCGAAGTACTTCCGCATCATGACTCTCGGGTCCGTGTTCCTCCTCCTCAACGCTGCTTTGTCTGCTTTCTTCAGTGGCCGAGGTAAGACGAGATTCGTCCTGCTGGTCAATTTTCTCTCGTTCATGTTCAACGTCGAGTTGGACTTCCGATTCATTTTCAACCCGCCCTCTTTCATTGAGCCGGGAATCAGCGGCGCGGCCTGGGCGACGGTTTGCGCGACGGCGTTGGGGGACCTGATCTTCCTGGTCGCGATCCTTGCACCGAAAGCCAACGAGGCTATGTATCGCGTGCGCAGTGGTTGGCGGCCTGAGTGGCGGTTCTTCCGCCGCGTCCTCAAGTTTGGACTCCCCGCCGGCGTTCAACACACCATCGACATGGTCGCGTTTGGTTCCTTCATCATGGTCGTCGGGGTGTTTAGCTGGGAAGCGCAACACGCCAGCAATATGGCGATGAACCTTAACTTCCTATTCTTCGTTCCGGCCATCGGATTTGCGCAGGGGGTCAGCATCCTCGCCGGGCAGTTCGTCGGTGGGAAACGCTATGGCAGAACGGAACACATGGTCGCCGGATCGGTGATGCTCATGCTTGGTTACATGGCAGTCGTTTGTTTTATATACATTGGAATTCCGGAAGTGGTTCTCGATTGGTTTCGAGGTGGCATGTCAGAAGTGCAATGGGACGCATCGCTGGACCTCGCGAAAACGCTCCTGATCTTTGTTGCTGTCTATTCAACCTTTGATGCGATTCTGCTAACATATAGCGGCGCACTGCGCGGTGCCGGCGACACGAAGTTTGTGATGTGGATGTCGGTTATTTTCTCGCAGCTCTTGCTCACTCTCCCGTGTGTGATCATTGCTATTTACCATCAGGAATTCGCAGACCCCCGACACGGGGTGTACCTCGCATGGTTCTTCTGTTCACTCTATATCTCGTTTCTGGGGGTTGCATTTTTCGCGCGCTATCGAAACGGCGCATGGAAATACATCGACCTGATCGGCGCAGACGATGAGCTGCCGCTCGATTCAATGGAAGTGGCGCGACTTGAACGGAAAGCCAAGAAACGGAAGGCGCGATAGCTAACGCCGCCGGGCGATTATGACGCCGCGCAGGACATCGCGTGGCGGTTCGGCGGTTTCGGTATCAAGGTCGTATGAGGCGGCAAAGGTGATCTGGTCGAAGCCAGCCCCCAGAAGCCACAGGCGCACACCTTCCACGGAGAACACGAACAATCGATCAGCGAGCAGGTACGACTCGCCCGCATCCGTGACTTCAATTCGCGATTCCAGGATCGAGCCTTGTGCGGCCTCTCTTATCTGGTCGCCATACTCGAACAGATAGGCGGGAGGGCCTTCGGCTTGCTCCCTCAGCCAACAGTGGCGGCGGGGCTTCCACGCGAGGGGAACCTCGATGGCGAGAACTCCGCCGGGGCGGAGCAATGCGGCCATGGACTCGGCAAGCTCCCGCGCGGCCGCGTCTTGCTGATCGCTGCCCGCCAGTGCGTAACCCACGCCGAAGAGCCTGGAACAGAGGAAGGTAAAGCTCGCCGGGCGGAACGGCGGGGCGAGAATGCTTCCCCGTACAATGGGGCGAGGTGATGCCGCGGCGAGGGGGGGCGAGGGCTCGAGATTCACCGTCGGAGGAGGGAGCGCGGCAGCCAATTCGCCGCTGCCCCCACCGATGTCGAGGGCGGGGCCGTTGGGGGCGCGGGCCGCGAGCGCCGCCCAGAATCGCCGCTCCTCGTCATCAAGGGGGAAGACAGTTCTGAGGAGGGCGGGGAATTGGTAAAGCGATTTATGCATGGGGAGATTCACCCGCACGGCAAGACATCAAGACTTCAGAATATCTTGAAATAGCAACCCTCTTCCCCGAATCCGGAATCCAGCTCATTCGTCAAATCGCCTCGGCCATTGGGCGCCCTGACTCGCCGATTAGGCCCGCTTTCAGCGCGTGTAGCGCCAATCCCTCTTGCCCGGGAGTGGGGCCTCTGCGGAGATTCCGCTGCTGAAATTGCGGCTTCAAAGCCGCTTCCAAAGAGAAAATCATGCATGCCCATGCGGGCAATCCAGATGAAGGGTGTTCTGTTTAATGAGTAAGGACCCAGTATTTTTCACTTCCGAGTCAGTCTCGGAAGGGCATCCCGACAAGGTCGCCGATGCGATCAGCGATGCCATCCTCGATGCGTATCTCACCGAAGATACCAAGAAAAAGTTCAACCACGAGACGCGCGTCGCTTGTGAAACTTTCGTAACCACCGGCCTCGTCGTTGTTGGCGGCGAGATTAAGACAAAATCGCACATCGATGTCAGCAGCGTCATTCGCGAGACGATCCGGCGCATTGGTTACACGAAGCCCGAGTACCGCTTCGACGCCGACAGCTGCGGCGTTTTGAACGCCCTCCACTCGCAGAGCGCAGACATCGCTCGCGGCGTTGATCGCAAGGACCCGAAGAAGCAGGGCGCTGGCGACCAGGGGATGATGTTCGGCTTTGCTTGTAACGAGACCACGTCGCTGATGCCGGCTCCCATCGATATCGCTCACAAGCTGACGGCCAAGCACGCTCAGGTCCGCCGCTCGGGCAAGATCAAGTGGCTCCGCCCCGACGCCAAGAGCCAGGTCACGATCGAGTATCGTGATGGCAAGCCCTACCAGATCACAACCGTCGTTCTCTCGACGCAGCACGACGATGGTCTCAAGCACAAGGAAATCAAGGACGCGGTGATTGAGCACATCATTAACCCGGTCCTCCCCAAACGCCTTGTGAAGGGTAAGATCAAGTACCACGTCAACCCGACGGGCAACTTCGTCATTGGTGGCCCCCACGGCGACGCAGGCCTGACCGGCCGCAAGATCATCGTCGATACCTACGGCGGCATGGGTCGCCACGGTGGCGGCGCGTTCAGTGGCAAGGATGCCTCCAAGGTCGACCGTTCGGCGGCCTACATGGCGCGCTACCTGGCGAAGAACGTTGTCGCGGCCAAGCTCGCCAAGCGCTGCGAAGTTCAGCTGAGCTACGCCATTGGCGTCGCCGAGCCGACTTCCGTGCTGGTTGATACCTTCGGCACGGGCACGATTCCGGAAGGCGAAATCGCCAAGCTCCTTCGCAAGCACGTCGACCTGCGCCCCTACGGCATCATCGACACGCTGAAGCTGACCCGCCCGATCTTCAGCAAGACATCGGCATACGGTCACTTCGGTCGCTCTGAGAAGGAATTCACCTGGGAACTGACGGATCTGGCCAAGAAGCTCGCCTAAAGGCTAGCCACCGGGTCCACATCCTGCGCACGATCTTGGTCCGGAGAGGATGGTTGAAATCCTCTCCGGACCTAACTTTTTCTGGAGACTACTACCATGCCGATGCCATTGCTAACTCTGATCTACGCGGTCGTCCTCATCCTTGTGGGAGCCGCCGGGTATGCGCTGTCGGATAGCAAAAGTTTGACGGCGCTGATTCCAACTTTCGTCGGCATCGTGTTCTTGGTGCTAGGCGCGATGGCGCTTAAGGCAGACATTCGCAAGCACGCCATGCACGCGGCGGCGGGTCTCGCTGTCTTGCTGGTATTGGCCAGTGGCGGGAGAATGATCTCTTCCGGGTTCGAGGAGATTGGTTTGGCGTTCTTCACCCAGTTGGCGACGGTTGTCGCGACAATCGCCTACATCGTATTTTCGGTGAAGTCGTTCATAGACGCCCGCAAGCGCCGCAAAGCTGGTGAAGCGGCGGGCGCAAAGTAGTCGGGCCGTCGGCGTGGGTGAGTAAATGCAAAGCACACTAAAGTGCGCTGGAGCCGTTTGGCGGAACCCAAGGCCTCCCGGCTGAAGCCGGGAGCAACGTAAACTGCATTTCACGACACCTTCCAAACTAAATGATATACAGCAGTAGAAAACGTGAGGCCAGTCAATTGCGCTCTCAACCTCGGACTAGGTTGCGCCGTGCTTCAGCGCGGCGACCCGAGGGTCAACTCCTCGCCTCGAGCGCGCTTTAGCGTGCTTGATTTGTCCGGAAGCAACGCACACTAAAGTGCGCTGGATCCGTTTGGCGGAACCCAAGGCCTCCCGGCTGAAGCCGGGAGCAACGTAAACTGCGTTTCACGACAGCTTTCGAACTGAATGATACATAGTAGAGTAAACGGCTCCGCCCCTCTGCACAAATTGGTAGTGAGTGATTCTGTTTCTTGGGAACTGCTCTTGGCCAAGAGCACTGCCATGCGTGCTAGTCTTCTTTCAATTCCGCTACGTAGATATTGCTTTCCTGATAGACGCTCTTGCTAATTAGCTCGGTGCGAAGTTCCTCAAATCTGGTCCATTCTTCCGTTGAAAACCGTGGCTTGAAGTAGAGATCCTCGTACAGTCCAAGCTCCTGCAGGTTCAATAGTATATACCGAATACCCTGACCGCGCCAAGACTCCAGTAGGGTCTGATTGGAATCGGTTCTTTGGATTTCGGCGAGTATGTATGGTGTATCAAACCAATCACTTGCCATTGGTTCGTACTTTCTAGCGTAGGCCGTTCGATGCTCACCTATGTATAGTACAGTTTCGTCTTCCTCCGTATTGTTGTTTAACCATTGAATAGCAGGGTAACTATTCAAACCCAATCTGGTGACATAGAATCCTGTATCCAACATGCCGAAGGCTGCGGTGTACGACGGATTGATTCGCAACTGATACCATACAGGCCATGCGAAGCTCACCATTGCGCACGACACGATTGTGGCCAAGGCACCGGCAAGGGTGGGGCGCGGTAGCCTCGCCGCGACGACGAGTAATGCAGGGACGCCAAGCGCTATCGTCACTACAATCTGCGGAATCAGGAAGCGGACGCTTTGATAGCCGTAAAACCAGAGCAGCCACCCGATGACAATCAATGGCAGCAGCACCAACGCAGGTGTTAGCCTCCATCGACGCAAGAGAAGGACTCCGCCCAACAAGACTGCTGCGGGTAACAATCCCAATAGCAGCGGCCCGGGGTTCTGGCCTTCAAAACGAGGCCACTCGGTTGTGATGTTGTAAGGCGACTTCAGCAGATCGGCGGGCGACTTTCCAAATCCCTTTTCTGCCGACTTGTCTTTGTAGAACGCGTCGTTGAAGTCGCTCCATTCCGGTCCACCAAAAACACTATAGGCTGCGGGATAGACGGGGTTGCCATGATAGATCGCGCTCTTTAGTAACCACGGCCCGACAACCATGAGACCTGGTAAAATGAATAGTGCCGTCGCCAACATCCATCCACGTCGCCGACCTGCGTTCCAGACAACCGGCAATAGGCAAACACCGAGAAGTACTGCGATCGGGAGGACGCTCAATTTCGCGGCGCAGGCCGTGCCGAGCAGAAGGCTCGAACAGCCGAGTCGAGACCGCTGCGACCGGAGTGAGCCGGGCAACATCGCCCAAACTGCCGCCGCGAAGTATGCAGCGCTGGCGACGTCGCTGAAAGGCCACGAACCGACGATGGCAATCACCGGGACGGACGCGGTCGAGATCGCCGCGATGGCGGCTGATGTTCCCTCGCCCGGTTGGCTCGGAGCACTTGCCATCGCTCGCCATGCGAGGCGGGAAATCTCGCCCGCCATGATGGCGAGGGCCGCAAGATGCAGCGCGTTGACGAGCTGATAGACTCGATATCCCCAATCAAAGGCGAACCACGGACCGGCGATGATCCCTTGAAGCGCGGGTAGGTTGCTGTGGGCCTGATAGGGAAGGTGAACAAAGTGTCCCGCTCTCAGCCACGAATGCGGCGCGGCGAGGTGGTATCGCAATCCGTCGCTTTGGACCGCAGGGGCTAGCGCGCCGACAATCGCGATGAGCACCATAGGCAAGAGCAGCCAAAGAACGGGAGAGCTTGCCCGGGCGCGGATCGCTCCAACCTTCCCCCGCAAGGCGAAGCAAATCACCAACGCCAGCACCGGCGCCAAAAGCGGTGTCATCACGCCAAAGTAGGCGAACGCGGCCCACGCGTTGACGAGCCCCGTCCCGGCTCCGCCGACCAAGAACCAGATCGCCAGACTTTGGGGCACGGCTGACGGGCTCAGCTTTCTGCCCCCAACGAGCAGCCATCCAGTTAACACGAGCAGCGCGCCCTGTAAAAGCCCTGCCATCAGGGCAAATGCCGCTGGAGCCGTCGAATCGAAGCCACTGGTCACTGGCCAGCCTCCACCACCGATCTTCCAACCGTCGACCAGCCAGACGACAACCGCGATAGGTAACGCGGCGAGTGACAGAGCGAAGAGAATCAGTTGGTGTCTTGGCGGGGGTTGTGCCATACTGGAGAAAAGCCTTCCGCGGGCAAGCGGTGGGTGGTTTGGAGTTGATCTCTCCGATTCAAAAACAAAAGGTACGGAGAGGTTCCGCTACGTTTAGGGAGCGGAGGAAGACGGGCAAGCCGGGGGATGTTTACCTACAACCTGCTGATCATACTGTTGCTCGCCGCCGGGACGATCCTCTGGCGGACGATGAGAAACCGTGTGCTCGCGCTCCAGTACGCTCTGGTCAGCCTCGAGCAGGAGAAGCGCGCCAACTTCGATTTCCTCGACCGCATCGGCTCCAACGTAACGAGCGGCACCGACCCCAATGAAACGATGGACTTGATCGTGACCTTTGCGCAGGAAGCTACACGCTCCGACGCAGCAGGACTGTTCCTCGTGAGTGCTGATCGGAGCAAGCTCAAGCCAAAGGTCGTGAAGGGTCTTTTCCCCCCGCTCCAAAAAACCTACTCCGACAAACTATTCAGCAAGCGCAAGTACCTCACCGAGTTGGTGATGAAGGAAGAGATCCCTCTCGGCGAGGGGATCGTTGGCCGCGCGGCGGAGACCGGCGAGCCGCTTCTGATTCAGGACGCCCTCAGTGACGAGCGGGTTCCCAAGACTGAGTTCACCGGAGTCGAGGTCCGCGACCTGATCCTCCAGCCGCTGACTGTACGCGGCGAGGTATTGGGCGTGCTGGCGCTGATCAACAAGCGCGAGCGCGGGCCGTTCAACGAAAACGACCAGCGACTCGTTTCCTCCATTGCCGAGCAAGCAGCCGTGACGCTTCACCTCGTAAACCTGTACAAGATGATGGCGGAAAAGCAGCGCATCGAACAGGAACTAAGCCTCGCGCAGACCTTCCAGTCGATGCTGCTACCGCGCACAACCCCTGATTACCCAAACATCCGCATCGCGGGTTTTTACCGCCCCGCTCTGGAAGTCGGCGGCGATTACTTCGACTACATCGAGATCGACAAGCGCCATTTGGGAATCGCCATCGGCGATGTGTCTGGAAAAGGCATCCCCGGTGCGCTCGTGATGGCGACTGTGCGGGCGACGCTTCAGGCCGAGGCGAGGGTCTCGCTGTCGCCCCGCCAAGTGATGCAGCGCGTGAACGACCGGGTCACGCGTGACACGAAAGAGAACGTCTTCATTACCATGACCTACGGCATTCTGGATACGGCGACGGGGGCGTTTCGGTTCTGTCGGGCCGGCCACGAGCCAGTTATCTGTTGCCAGAACAACTGTGAAAGTGTCAAAACTTACTCACCCGAAGGAATCGCGTTGGGCATCGTCGAAGGCGAGATGTTCAATGTCACCGCCGTCCTGTACACCGACGGAGTTGTTGAGGCCATGAACGAAGCGAGAGAGGAATACGGGGAAGAGCGTTTCCACGAGATCCTCAGGAACCACAGCAACGAATCGCCTCAGGAGATCATCGACGAAGTCATCCACGACATCGAAGAGTTCAGCCGGGGACGTAATCAGCACGACGATATCACCATGGTAGTCCTCCATTGGAACAACAAAGAAACGACAGAATCAGCCGAGACCCCCGAGACGGCCGAAAAGGTAACGACCGCATGAAGCAAGAAGGAGAGGAGCAGTGAAAAACTACGACCTCAACATCCAGGACCCACAGGACGGCGTGGCCTTTAGGAAGGTGGACGTGATCGGCTGCCTCGACAGCCACACGGTGGTCGGCTTCGAAAAGAGCCTGCACAGCCTCCTGGACGAAGACGTGACCAAGTTGCTCATCAACCTTGAACAGCTGACTTACATTTCCAGCGCGGGAATTAGCGCGCTCATGGGCCTCACCCACCGGCTCCGCCAGCGCGACGGCGAGTTGGTGCTGCTGAAACCGACGGACAAAGTCCACCGCGTGTTCCGCACACTCGGCTTCACGAACATCTTCAAGATCGTCGAGGATGATTCCGAAGTCGAAGCTTCCTTCAAAGGCTAAGCTCATTGCGCCGACTGGACCGCAGAGAACCACACCAGGCGGCGGCCTCCCCCATCGCCCTGCATTGCCATGGAGGCTCTGAATGTCACTGAACACCCCCATGCCCGATACCATCGACCTGGAGATTCGATGTCCCATCGAAACCAGGGTTCTTTCGATTCTCAGGAACTTCGTCACATCCATCGCGGCCTATGTCGGGTTCAATGCTGAGGAGACCGACAAAATCGAGATGGCTGTCGATGAGGCATGCGCCAACGTCATCCGGCACGCCTATAAGCATCTGGGTGTCTCGCCGGACCTCCCGGAAGCAGAGCAGGCGGAGGATGCAAACGCAGCACAATGCACGCTGCGCCTGCGATTGGTGCTCGGCGAAGATTTTCTTAAGATCATCATTATCGACAACGGAATCGGGATGAAGAATCGCCCCCCCGGCGTCGACTCCCTCGAGGAGTACACCGAGCGTGGCGGCACCGGTGGCCTCGGCACCTACATCATCAAAAACTTCATGGACGAAGTGGAGTATGACTTCCCGGAAGAATCGGGAACTATTCTGACGATGACCAAGTATTTGATCTCGACGGCCAAGTCCTCCTGAGGGCACCTTTCCCCTAGCAGGCCACCCCCCACCGCTAGAAAACCACCGGCATGACAGACCAATTTCCATCAGACAGTCCGCTGTCCCCCTCGGGGGAGTACTCCCTCGCCCGCATGCACGATCAGGCGGGGTGGGTGACGAGTATCTCCATCGCCCTCAGTTCGACGCAAAATGTGGACGACATTTGGTCGTTAGTGCTGTCGGGGCTGCTCGCGCCGACGGGCATCGCGTTCACACGGGCGCTGCTCTTCGAGCACGATCAGGAAGCGGGAGTCCTGCGCGGGCGAACGGTCGTCGGGTATGGCTCTCTAAAGAAAATGGCAGCGATCGGAGAAGAGCTCATCCGGGAGGAGAAGTTCCTCGAAGAGCGCTCCCGCGAGCTGGAAGATGTGCTGCGCGAAGACCCCATGCGCGTTGAGAATCAGCTCCACGCTCTCCAAAACGGATCGCAATGGATCACTCTCTACCAACGACTAAACCCGGAGAACCCGCAAACGCGCGCCATTTCGCGGCTCAGCATTCCGACAACAGGTGAGAGCAGCGGGGAGAGTGCGCTCTTTGACGACGTCACATGGTGGCGTCGATCGCGCGCGCTTTGCCGTTCGGAATTGGGACAACAGCTCCCGGCAGTGCTGAACACGATCTTGCCTGAACACTTCGCCGCGATCCCGATCATCACGAGAAGAAAGCTGCGAGCGCTCGTCGTGGCCGACAGGTCACTCCGCGATAACTCGCCGGTGACGGAGCAGGAACTGAGCGAACTCGATTGGTTCGCCCGCCAATCGGCGTTGGCCATCGAGAACGTCGAACTGATCTCGGACCTGAACACGACGAATCAGGAGCTGCTGCAGCTCGACCAGTTGAAGACGAACTTCATTTCCACAATCAGCCACGAACTGCGCACACCGCTCACGGCGATGTCGGGTTTTATTGAGCTCATTTTGGAGGGGCGCGTCGGAGAGATTCCGGAAGACCCTGGCGACCTGAACGCCAATCAGCGCGGGCTGATCGAACGCGTCGCCCTCAATAACGCTCACCTTTCGCGGCTGGTAAACGATCTCATCGAACTCGCCGAGCTTCAGGCCGAGGGTATGGTTGAGATTAACATCGAGCGCGTTGAGCCATTGACGGTTTTGATGAGCACGCTCCCCCGCCTCGAACAGCGGCGGACGAAGCGAGACGTCGCCATCATTCCGATCATCGATGGCGATATCCCCGCTATTCGGACAGACGAGCGCTCGCTCTCCCGCATCCTCTTTCACCTCCTCGACAACGCCGTGAAATTCAGCTTCGATGGCGGCGAGGTCTCGGTCCGCTTTGAGGAAAAAGATGCAGACCTTCACATCAGCATTCACGACGACGGACCGGGGATCCCAAAGGAAAAACGCCAAAAGATTTTCGACCAGTTCTACCAGATCGACAACTCAATGACCCGCGCTCACGAAGGGCTGGGCCTCGGCCTCACGGTCACCCAGATGCTCGTCCAAGCGAGCAAGGGCGAGTTGCTGGTCGACAGCGTTGAAGGCTGCGGCTCGACGTTCACACTCGTCTATCCGATTCATGGGAAACTCAGGGACTGATTAACTACGAAACCGACATTGCGATTTTCGGCGGCGGGATCGCCGGGCTGTGGCTGCTGGACGAGCTCCGGCGACGTGGCTGGCGCTGTATCCTGTTGGAGAAAACCGCGCTCGGCGCAGGGCAGACTGTCTGGTCGCAAGGCATCCTCCACGGCGGCGCGAAGTACACGCTCCGTGGTCTGACGGACAAGCTCGCCGGCATCACTCCGGTCATCGCGCGCATGCCTGAAATCTGGCGCGACGCGCTGGCTGGCGACGCGGAACCGGACCTCTCCGCCGCGCGAATTCGTGCTCCCCATTGCTACCTCTGGCGGAGCGATTCGCTCAAATCCAAGGTAAGCCTCATCGGCGCGAGTGTGGCCCTGCGCACGCGACCCGAGTCGATCCCCAAGGAGCAACGACCGCCCTTGCTGCGCGACTGCCCCGGCGAGGTGTACCGCATCGCCGAAGAGGTGATCGCTCCGGCAACGGTGTTGGAAACTTTCGCCGGGCGGAATAGGCAGTGCCTTCTGAAGTTTGATCAGCTGACCGTTCACAGCGCGGCCCCGCACCCCGAATTCACAGTGCGTGAGGGCGACGAGGAATGCCGAGTCTCCGCGAGCAAGGTGATCCTCGCCGCTGGCGGCGGGAACGCGGGACTGCGGGAAGCTTTCGGCCTCGACGCGCGTGCCATGCAGCTCCGCCCGCTCAAAATGATCATGGCCCGCGGGTCCGAACTGCCCGAGCTGAACGGCCATTGCATCGACGGCGCGAAGACTCGCGTGACTGTCACGACCGACCAGGATGCGGAAGGGCGTCGCATCTGGCAGATTGGCGGACAAGTCGCTGAAGATGGAACCAAGATGAGCGATGCAGACTTGATCAAGCACACCACGAAGGAACTTAAGTTCGCGATTCCCGGCGTCGACCTGGACGGCAGTGAATGGACGACATACGATGCGCCGCGCGCCGAGGCGGCCGCTGGCAAGGGCCTGCGACCCGATGATGTCGCCGTGCTCACGGATAGGGCAGTCACGACGGTTTGGCCGACGAAGATGGTGCTCGCGCCTCGCGTAGCCGAGCGGCTCCTGGAATCCCTCGGCGATGGGCCGGGCGGCAATCAGCCAGCGATCGATTGGCCGCGCCCATCGGTTGCGCTCCCACCGTGGGAGGAGCCGCGCCAATGGATCAAGTGACTCTCGGGAAAACGAAGCTGCGCATCAGCCGGCTCGGTTATGGCGCGTTCAAGATCGGGCGGAATCAGGGCGTCAAATACCCTGACAGCTACGAGCTGCCAGACGAGCAGCAGGTCGACGAGCTCCTACGCGCGATCTACCTGATGGGCATCAACTACTTCGACACTGCGCCAGCTTACGGCACGAGCGAAGAGCTTCTGGGAAAGACCCTGCCGTCGCTCGGCGACGATGTGGTTGTCTCGACGAAAGTCGGTGAGGAATTTATTCGTGGTGAGTCTGTTTACAAATTCGATCGCGACAGTGTCCGGCGAAGCGTCGAGCGGAGCTTGAGGCACCTCGGCCGCGACACGCTCGATCTGGTCCTAATTCACAGTAGCCACGACGATTTACGCGTCCTTCGCGAGACGGAGGTCGTCGCGACGCTTCACGCGCTGAAGGACGAGGGCATCATTCGCCACGTGGGATTTAGCGGCTATACGGCGGAGGCCTACCGAAGCGCGCTTGAGTGGGCCGAGGTTGTCATGGTCGAGTATAATCCCATGAATGCCGCGTTGGCCCCGGTCATCGATCAGGCGCGCGAGCGGGGAGCCGGTGTGATTATCAAAAAGGGCTTCGCCTCGGGCCATGCCAACCCGGCCGAGGCGATTCCGGCGATCTTGTCTACGCCCGGCGTGAGCAGTCTTCTCGTGACGAGCCTCAATGAAAAACACATGAGAGCGAACTGCGATCTTGCCGGACAGTCGTAGGTCTCCGCTAACAGGCACCCACTGAAACTGCTGAAGCCTTGAGCGCGTTGGCGACGTCTTCGATCAGGTCGTCGACGTTTTCAATGCCGACGCTGAACCGCACGAGACCGTCGTCGACACCGCGAGCGATGCGCATATCTGCCGGGATCGAGGCGTGGGTCATCTTCGCGGGATGGCAGACGAGCGATTCGACTCCGCCGAGGCTCTCGGCGAGAGAGAAGACGCGCAACTGCTGGAGGAAGGCCTTCGCGCCGTCCATGCCGCCGCCGACTCGGGCACTCACCATGCCTCCGAAGCGGCTCATTTGGCGCGAAGCGATCGCGTGGTCTCGGTGATCGGCTCTTCCCGGATAGATGA
>JAUIJJ010000065.1 GCA_030431385.1 bacterium
TCAACGACTCGGCAAACGTCTCCTGGCAAAGTCAGCTGAGTAGCAACGCACTTCAGTATGGAACGCTGCTCGAACGCACCGGCAAGTTCGCCGATGCCGAGTCGACTTTCCGGGAAGCCATCAGCTCAGATCGGTTACTACTGAGCAAGGACCCATTTAACACGGAACGACAATTCTCTCTTTCGAGGGGGTTGGAATACCTCGGTGACCTGATGGTAAAACAGGGCCGCATCGAGGAAGCCCTCGACCTTGAATTGGAGTCGCTGGCGTTGCGTAACGAGATCGCGGAAAAGGACCCAGACAACCGTGACTATCGAAGGCATCTCGCCGCCAGCCTGAACACAACCGCAGTCACCCTGAGGGAATTGGAAAGATCTGAAGAGGCGCTGGACTACCAATCCCGATCTCTCGCTCTGCGCGAGGAACTGGGGCGACTCGACCCTGGCAACGCGGAATGGCAGCGCGATATCGCGGTGAGTCTCAACAATCTGGGGACGATCTTTAAAGACCTGGGGCGGCCCGAAGACGCCGAAGATTCCTATAACAAAGCAGTCGAGGTGCTGCGACAGCTCGCCCATGACTCCCCCGACAACATTACCGTTCGTGGCGATCTCGTCATGATGCTGAACAACATTGCCGACAGCAGAATTCGCGACGGCGATATCGAAAAGGGACTATCGATGTGGAACGAGGCCGTTGTTCAGGCGGGTGAGTTGAGCGAACTTGATTCAGCAAACAAAACGTGGAAGATACTCCACGGTCGCCTCAGTGAAAACGTTGGCAGCGTTCTCGCGGAACTAGGTCGCTACGACGAAGCCATTGTAAAGTTAAGGTCAGCCGACGAGATCCTCGATGGACTTCAGGAAGAGTCCCCATCGGTCGAGGTGCTCGCTTCGTTTGCAAACGTGCGTTCGCTAATCGCTCAATCAATATATACAATGGAAGGCGCAGACGAAGCGGTCTCCTACCGAATCCGCGCGATTGATGCCTCGCAGAAGCTAATCGATTTCGCACCCGGCGAACCCTATCATCAGTATCTGCACCTTGATAACATCTACCTCGCGGGGTTTTATTACGCAGCATCGGGTGATACGGCGAATGCGGAGGAATTCTTCAAGTCCACGCGGGAACTCGGGCAGCAGCTCGTGAGTCAAGAAGGCATCATGCGCGAGTTAGGCAAGGAGTACGTTCAACTACCGAGTTCCAAACTCGCAATATTGTATACCGAAGCAGGCAGACTGGAAGAGGCGCTTGCAGAACTCACCATAGCTGCGGAAAACGGCATGGCGAATGTCGCATCGGTTGAGAGTGAATCCTTCCTACCGTTGAGAGAAACGTACCCCGACGAATTCGAATCTCTTCTATCAACGATACGCGCAAACGCAGAGTCGGATCGGGAGTAGTTAGGTAAACCCCATTTAATGATTCACCAGTTGTACTTTAGCGGTTTCCGACAATCAGTGCAATCAACCCGGCCAGCATCAGCATTGCAATCACGAAGAGCGTGATCTTGATCCAACTGTATGGTCGGTTTCCCTGCACCTCGCCGGTGCGCGCGTTGATGAGTATTCGGTATGATTTCCCGTGATATTGATATGCCGCCAGCCATACTGGCAGCAGGATGTGCTTAAACGTAATGCCGTCGTATTGGGTATCGACGGAATGAACCTGCTGCGCGTCTCCACCGATGTCCCGGCGCACCAAACGATCAATCTCCTGCGCCATTAAACCTTTGGCGGATTCGAACCCATCCTCAGCTGAAACCTGATAGCGTTCAGTGCGAAATCCGGCGAGGAACTGCGGCGATACATCCTTCAGATTATTGAGGTCCCAAGGTTCAAGCGCCCTCGCATAGTTATCGGGAAGCCCTCTCGATCCGCACACCAACACATCGTCGAAGAAATGGTTCACGCGCCCGCTCGCCGGGTACCATCTTGTTTTCATAACTCGGCGCGAATTGCCGTTCGAATCCTTCACAGTCTCCCAATAGTGTTCCCCACGCATCCCGGTGTAGAAACTAAAGGTCATCGAGTCGTAGGTCCAGTAGGGCACATAGAGACCCGACAGGCGACCGAGTCTCGCCATCTTCTTCAGCTTGTTTGGCGCAAACCACCGGCTCTTCAGCCAGTCGTCAAACTTCGTCCGCGCTTCGTTGTATTCAATGAGGAAAGGTAGGAGCGAAGCCGGCTTGATCGTGGGGACGGGGGTTTCGACCGGGTTGTCCAAATGCGCCCCGCAGAAGGTGCAATTGTCCGTCGAGAGGTTTGCAGGTATCTCGACGATCGCACCGCAGTTCGTACACTTTACCTCACAAACGGTTCCTTCCAAAACCTCGGTCGGAACTTTGGCCGATTGAAAGTACGCATGGTAACTGAGCTCGCGCACATCGTGAGCGGTCTGCGGAATCGGCTTCTCGGAACCACAATAGGGACAAACCAGACTCGTCGTCCCCGGCTCGAACGTCATCTTCGCGCCGCAGGACTCGCATGGAAACGACCTGTCGAGCGGCGGCTCCTGCCGGGGAGCAATCGGCTCCTTCGAAACGGACACAACGGGACCCTCCGAGGGGACGTCTCTCTCCCCGGGCGGCCTTGTCCGTTTCCACTTTTTGACGGGCTTGCTCAATGCGGATACTTCTCCTTGCGAGGTGTCACATCAACAAGAGTCCCGGCGGGGGTCAATCCGCTGCTTCGCTCGCAGGGAAATCATTCTGGGAGCTCCCCCAAAATTCGGCCAACTTCCGCTTTGCACGGGGCATCTGGCCCGGCATCCTCGCACCTCAAGAATCGACCGGAGACTATCATGACTCTCACCCGCGAAACCGTCCGGGCAATTTATGACAAACCATTTCCCGTGTTGGTGTACGAAGCCGCGACAGTTCACCGCGAGCATCACGACCCGACGCGTGTGCAGTTCTGCCAGCTGGAGAACATCAAATCGGGCAAGTGCCCGGAGGATTGCAAGTATTGTCCTCAGAGCGCGCACCACAACGCCGACGTCGAAGAGTACGGCCTCGAAACCGTCGAGGAAGTGATGACGGCGGCTCGTTCCGCGCGCGAAAACGGTGCGACACGGTTCTGCATGGGCGCCGCCTGGCGCGGACCGAAGAGCGAGCCCGAATTCGACAACGTCCTCGAGATGATCAAGGGCATCAGGAGCCTCGGCATGGAAGCCTGCGTGACGCTCGGGCTGCTCAACAGCGACCAGGCCAAACGGCTCGCCGACGCAGGGCTGACCGCCTACAACCACAATATCGATACCGCACCGGAATTCTACGACAAAGTCATAACGACACGAACCTTCGAAGATCGTCTCGAGACGATTTCCCATGTCCGCGATGCCGGCATCACTGTATGCTGCGGCGGGATCGTGGGAATGGGTGAGAACCGCGAGCACCGCGTCGGGATGCTCCATTCCCTCGCATCGCTCGACCCCCACCCGGAAAGTGTTCCGATCAACATGCTGGTGAGAGTCCCGGGCACACCTCTCGAAAACGCCGAGCCGATTCCTCCGCTGGAACTCGTGCGCTGCATCGCGACGGCCAGGATTCTCATGCCGACGAGTCGTGTTCGGCTCAGCGCCGGACGCACGGAAATGACGAAGGAACTCCAGGCCCTTTGCTTTCTCGCCGGCGCGAATTCGATTTTTACCGGCGACAAACTTCTCACGACTCCCAACCCCGGCGAGGGCGATTTGAGCCTCATGGAAGAGCTCGGCATGTCTCCCGAAAACGCCGACGAAACCGCTCGCGAAATGCAGACAGCACTGAACAAGTAACGGAAAGAACCAGTGGCAACAACCGAGGAACAGACCCACGACAAGAGCGCGCTTCCGGAGTTTTTCCGCTCGGTAGAGGTATTCCATCGCGGCAGCCATACCGCCCCGTGGCGACCGATCGTCCTCGGCGAGCCGCTTCCCCCAGGCTCTCAAATCAAGGTCCGAATCGCCTCCGAATTGGGGTGGCTCGACGAGGCATCCGGCGAAGCGCCGCTTCCCATCGATCTTCTCGAATTCACTTCGCCGACAATGCTCGATGCATCGACGTTGGAACGGGTTTCCCGGCTTCTCGATGCGCGGACGGTCACGGTTACTGGCAACAAACTCACAAAGGAAACAGCCGCAGCGCTGGCCGGGTTTGGCTCGATGAAGTCGCTCAACCTGAAAGGTACGCTCGTTACGAGCGAAACAGCAGAAGCGCTCGCTAAGCTCTCTGCCCTCGAATCGATCGATCTCCAATCGACCAGAATCGACGACGACTTCCTCCAATTGATTTCTGACCTTCCGAATCTCAAGTCCCTCAACCTGCTTGGCACAGCGGTCACGGACGGCGGGATGGCGTGGCTTGCTTCCGCTACGACACTCGAAGCCGCCACGCTCCCCCACCAGATTTCCGACGTCGGCGCCAAGACACTCAGCCGGAACGAAATCCTCAAAGCGCTCTGGCTGCAGGGGACCTGCATCAGCGACAACTCGCTGCAATGGATCGCGGAGCTTCCCGCGTTGGAGCTCATTTCACTGCCGCCGCAGATCGAGTTCGACGCGTTCGATGTGTCGATTGGTTTCAAAGCCCTGCGAACACTCTTCCTTACCACCGCCGCACTCAGCCCGGAGGCCTTCGCGGCGATCGGACACCTGAAGACGATTGAGACTCTCCACTTGGATACGCCAGCGACGTGGAACGACCTCGGGCATCTCGCCGCGCTTCCGAGCCTGAAACGTCTCGCCCTTAACAGCGACCTGATGGAACCAGCAGACCTTTGGCATTTAAAGGAATTCCCCGCCCTTGAGGAGCTTCGCCTGCGAGTCCCCCTCCTTGACGGGGAAGCCGCGCGCCTCTTTCGGGAAGTATCGAAGCTTCGCACGCTTCACTTCGACGCCAGCAAGTTATCAGCCACGGACATTGCCGGGCTGCGCCAAGAACTGACCTCCTGCACCGTCACCCACCGCGCCCACGTCCTCACGCCGTCAGTACGGCTCCCGGCTTTGGCGACGCGCTCGCTCCGCGGCCGCCGCGTCTCCCTCGACGCTCCGCTCCCATGGGAACCCATCGGCAAAACTCATCAGGGCCTGCTCGTTCCCGCAGACGAAGAACTCAGTTTCCTCGCGGAGAACGACAATGAGTTAGACCTGCGGCCACTGCTGGGGAGCCTCCGTCAGAATGTCGTCGAGATTTGCCTCGCAGCATGTCGCCTGACAGATCGACAGGCGGCGGTGCTGACGCTCTTCGAGGGGCTGAAGACTTTAGAGCTCCCCCGCACCTGGCAGCCTGACGAGTTCTACGAAGTACTTCCGCGATTGCAGAAGTTGATCCGTCTGGACCTCTCCGACAACGCCCTGACCACGAATGACATCGAGCCAATAGCGCTCCTGCCAAACCTAAAGTACTTGGTCCTAAAGAGATGTGAATTGCGTGAAGACGCGCTCGAACTTCTCGGAGAAATGAAGTCGCTCGAAGAGCTCGACCTCAGAGGAAATCGCTTCGCCGATGGTGCCGATGTCAAACTCGCCGATGCACTACCGGGGTGTCGCGTCCTGGTTTAGTGCAGGATCCAGTCGCCCAATTGAGCTGATGATCCGATCGCAAGCGCGACGGGGCCGTGAAGCCGCTCCATCCCACCCAAATCGATGTCGGACACGAAGTAGTAACGGTCATCATTCTCCCCGCTGACTGCGAGCTGATGCGTGAAGGAATACGCCGCGCCGTCGCCGCTTCCCGCTGCCGGAATGATTGAATCCGTCAACCTCTCGACAACCGTGAACCCGCGCGAATCGGTGCTCTCTGCCAGGTAAACGTGAAACCCCGCGTTATCGACTTCGCTGATCGTTCGCCACGAAATGACCGGAAGGTCTCCGACGTTCGCAGCGGTAGCAGTCAGCTCGCTCATCTCTATGAGAAGTGGCGTCTCGTAGCTTTGAAGTGCGGCCTCCAGCGCGTCGATGACGTGCTGGGGCTCTTCCCGAACGTCCGGGTCCTGCTCGACATGGATATACCGTGCCGTAGAAGAAACGGCCGCCGTCATACACTCCGTCCCGATCACAACGCCGTTGGTGACACGGCCCTGAAGGTTCGTCGTGCCGCCGAGAGAAAAAACCTCCTCGCCATAGAGCCCCGCCGTCGTGAGGTCGCCGCTCATGCTGCCGTCGTTTGCGAAGAAGTTTTGATCCTCGATCGCATCGGCGAACAGCCGTGCGAAGTCGGACATACCGGGGACGTGATCGAGCCCATCGGAGATCACCGTGTCATCGCTGATCGCCATGTGCGGATCGACGCCGGGGCAACAGAACCCGTGGAGCTGAATGAAGAGCGGATCGGGCAGGTTCGCCTCTAGGTACTTGTGCGCAGTGTGGAAATAGTTGTCCGGATGATGGGCGACGTCGCTGATATGGTAGTCTTCCATCGCGTTGAACATGCCGTCGCAATTCGACGAATCCACGTGATTGTTTCTATGACTCCCCGCGATCAGCATTACGTGGGCGCGGACTTGCGGAAACGCCAGCCCTCCTTGGTCGCCTGTTCTCAGATCGTTCACCGGGTGAGGGACTTCGATGACCAGATAGCTGCGGGCGATTGGGTGCGAGTTGAAAACGTAAGTTCCCTGTCCACGAAACCCCACCGCACCAGGAACGACGCGCTCGCGCAGAATGTGATAGGTGCGCGAGGAATCGAAGTCCAGAAACTCCACGACCTCGTACCCCAGCGCCGTCGCCGCGTCGAAGCACTCTTCCCAATCACTGGCGATCGCGAGCGCCAACACTGCTTCGAAGTCCGTGTGCTCAACGCCTTGCGGAATCGATACGAACTCCGCAGGCGCGGCGTTTTGGTCGCGGGCGATGCGACGCCACGGCGCGTTGGTGGACTCCAACTCAGCCGCCCAAGTTGCTAGCCGCCCCGCCATCCGAAGAGGCCGGATTCCAGCCATAGTCGGAAGGTCTTCAGGAAAGTTTCCGAGCATCCCTTCATGGCGAGGCACGACAGTCCACTGGGCGGGGCCGTCTGGATTAGCGACCTCGAAAACGCCCCCGGCGGAGTTGCGTTGAATCACCGCGCCGCCGTAGGTGGTCACAGAATCCAATCCGCCAAGATCGATGCTGTTCGTGCGAAAAGTGTTCAGGTCGGGAATATCGTCGGGGCCGGCCCACGCGGCGCCCCCCTGGACGAGTCCGTAGTCTGCCGTTGGCGGAGTCATCGACGCCAGGTCCTCGAACAGATCTGTCTGACCGGAGGGGACGAGGCTCGACTCGGTCCACGCGACAAAGTCGAGGGGTGTGATAGTATCGTCGGTCAGAATCAGCTGGTCGTGTTCTGAACCGAGAAAGCTGCTCGCCGCAGTCGCCAGCGGCGCGTGAATGAGAAGTCCGTAGTTGGTTTCCCAAAACTGAAAAAGCGTCCCACCGGTCGAATCGACGAAAACCACCACGGCGAACTCATCCTCGCCAAGGGGAGGAACTCCAAGAGCCAGCGGGGCGAATGTGTCCGCAGGGTTAACTCCATCAGGATCGAGATCCGTCAGAACGTAATCCGTGAGATCAACTCCACCCGGCCCCGTGTTGAATAGCTCCACCGTGTCCCCTCGATCAGTCGCCGTCGAGACGTTCGGCAGTACCTTCGTGATAATCACGTCGCCGGTTGCCGTACCGATTGAGAGCCCTAAAACAACGGCGACCAAAACCAGACTGGGAACCGACAGTGCGAGCGCACTCCCGATCCGAATGCCCACAACCCGAAGAATCCCAGCAGTTGACCCACGACGCTTTTCGTGAGGTGTTGCTGTCATTCCAAATGGGGGAAGGTCCGCACTCATGGCTTCCATCTTTACTCGCATCATCAACGGAGAACTCCCCGGCCGTTTTGTATGGAAAGACGACCTGTGCGTCGCGTTTCTGTCGATCCACCCGCTCAGGCCTGGCCACACCCTCGTCATACCCAGAGAAGAAGTGGACCATTGGCTGGAGCTTGATACCGAGCTAATGAATCACCTTATGGATGTCGCTCAGCAGATTGGCAAGGGAATCCACAGAGGCTTCAAGCCGGTGAAAGTCGGGATGATGATCGCAGGTCTCGAAGTGCCTCACGTCCACATTCACCTCGTCCCCATCGAGACCGCTCATGACCTCGACTTTGAGAACCAAAACCTCAACGCCACCCAAGACGAACTGGAAGCCTCGGCGCAAACGATCCGCGCGTCGCTGCGCGAGCTCGGCTATCAGGGTGTCGCCGAATGATGCCTCCCCCGCCATTCGCAGTCGGCCTTGGCTACGACGTTCATCAGTTCGCCGATGGTCGGCCCCTGATCTTATGTGGCGTTGAGTTCGACGAGCCCTTCGGCCTGCTCGGGCATAGCGACGCAGACGTGCCGCTCCACGCGCTTTGCGATGCGCTCCTTGGTGCGGCTGGGTTGCGGGACATCGGGCACTACTTTCCGAATACCGGCGATGAGTGGAAGGACGCTGACTCGCGCGACTTGCTCAGGAACGTCCGCAGCAAACTGCGCGATCTTCGCTGGCAGGTCGGTAATGTGGACCTCACGATTATCGCCGAGAAGCCAAAGATCAGCTCGCGCGTCGAGGACATGCGCGCCAACATCGCCGATGACCTCAGCATCAACATCAGCCGCGTCAGCATCAAGGCGACGACGAATGAAACCATGGGTTTTGTGGGGCGGGGCGAAGGGATCGCCGCGATGGCGACGGCGCTCATCTGGAAGCCAGAGTAGGCCGGACTACATCGTCTGGATTTGATCGGTGGGCGGGCTGACCGCTTCGAGAAAGTCTGCCCATTCACCAGCCGACTGAACACGCTGTTCAGGATTGGGGTTCAGGCTCTTCGACAGCATGTCCATCCAATCCTGACTGAGGTCATTTCTGTAGGCGGTAATCGGAATCATCTCACCATGGCGGATCGCCTGAACGAGCTCCGAACGCTGGCGGCCGACATAGGGGAAGCGCCCGCGGCTGAGCGTCAGGTACATCGTCACCGCGAATCCCCAAAGGTCCGTCGCCGGCGTGATAAGATTCTCCTCAATCGATTCGAGCGGTAAGAACTGATAAGTGCCCACGGTGATGTTCGTGGCGGTCAGGCGCTCGCCGCCTTCCTGAATTCCCGCGACGCCGAAGTCCACAATCCACGCGAGCCTGTTATCTTCTTCGATGATCAGATTGTTCGGCTTGATGTCGCGGTGGACGACGCCCTTGAGCGTCTTATCGTTGTCGTCTTGCCAGATAAAGTTATGCGCGGCTTCGAGCCCGCGGGCGATCTGCGCCATGTAGGTCGCGACGACCTCCGGTGCCATCATCGGGCGGCGGAAGATCAGCTTGTCGAGGGACTGCCCCTCGATCAGGTCCATGATAATGTAGAGGTAATCGCGGAAGGGATCGTCGCCCCAGCTGTGGACGCGAACAATGGCGGGCGCGCCGGATTCGCTCAGCAAGTGCGTCACGCGCGCCTCGCGGGCAAAGCGCCGAATCAGTGACTCGCGGTCGTCTTCGCGGAGGTTGTCCGGGTCGAGCAGCTCGGGATGCATCAGCTTGATCGCGAGGGGCCGACCACCATCGATGGGAATACCTCGCCAGACCTCGCCGAAGCCGCCTGAAGCGAGCTTCTCGTAGTAGTCAAAGCGATCGATGAATCCATCAGAAAATGCCAGCGGAAACGACGCTGAATGGCGAACGCGAAGGCGAAGGTGCGTTCCCTCCTGGCCCGTTACCCTCGGAAACGGCCAGGTAATGGCGACCGCCGGTCCGTCGCGGCCGAGCGTAATCACATCACCGCGCTTCAGCTTGTACTCGCCCTTGATCGGCCTGCCGTCGATGTAGGAACCGTGCGTGCTGCCCAGATCCTCAAAGAGGTAGTTGTCATCGTCGATCCGGCTGATACGGCAATGTTTGCGCGAGACCTGCGTGTAGACGGTCGGATCGATGCGAATCTCATTGGAAGAGGAACGGCCACCGAAAATCTCCTCCTTCTGAAAAACAGAGGAGATGACCTTGCCATTTCGCTCGATGATGGTCGCACAGATCATTTTATGGGCCGGTCCCTGAAATCTTCGGAAGCGAGGCTAGGTGCTGCCGGTTCGCCGCCGCAACGGAGAAGAGCATTCATGAAGGGCGATATTGTGCGGGATCGGTTCGGAGCCGCAAGACTCAAAATTCACCACTGATCAGATTGAGGCAACTTCACTTAGGAACCTCGGGGTTAGTCCCTATTCCCCTCAGACCCGGCTCCATCGGGTTTCCTGATCTGCGGCAGCCATTCGAGCCGAAGCGCCTCCGAACTGCCATCTCCCACCCATGCACGGGCAGCCCTTCTGATCCCCGGAATCCACAAAACCCCCTCGTCATCGCTCAGCACTGGAACCTTCGAAGTCAGGAAATCTGGAACGCCGGCCTCCTGAAGGCACTTGCGGACGCTCTTATGCATCCCGTGCGCCACCAACACTTTTTCAGACGGGTCGGAAACTGCGAATCGAAGCGTTCCCGTCACCCGCTCGTGATCGAGCAGAGCGATCAACTCGGTACGACGGAGGAAGTCGCTCGGCTTGCAGCAATGCACCGAAAGCGCTTCGACGAGCAAACTCCCGCAGGTGAACTCGAGCCGGGACTCTCCGTCGAAGTCGAGGCTCTCAGGCGGCGTGTCGCCCTCTAGTAGCAGCGGAAAATCGAAGCCGATGCCGACCTGCCCGAGTACCTCGTCCAGACTCATTCCTCGCGAGTGAATGATCCCGATGTGGTTCGTCAGGACCGCTTGGCACTGAGCCTCGTTTTCGAAAAGACTGGTCGCGCCATGATCTTCGCGAAGGCGGGCGATCATTCTGGTGAGTGTGTCACGGCCGGGCGGAAGCGGCATCTCGCCGACAGGAAGTCGATGGCCCGCAGCGTGGAGCCACCATTGCCGCAGGACCCCGGCGTGGAGGACGTGATCGATGTTCGTCCGAAGCGGTGCTGTCTTGAACAGGACGGCTCCCGGTGCTCGGGCGAGGATCGTGTCCTCCCCCACCATCTCGCAGGTGCGCCGGTACCAATCGGCCATCTCTCCGCTAAGCCGCGCCGAATCAGCGAGGCTCCTGGTCGCCGAGCCATAGGTCGCGTTGAGTTGTGGTAGAATCTCTTCCCTGAGAAAGTTACGGCGGAATCGAGTATCGCTGTTGCTGCTGTCTTCGCGCCAAGTCTCGCCCGCGCTCGTCAGCGCCTCGCGAATCTCTCCCCTGGTCATGCCCAGCAGCGGGCGGATGAGAAAGAGGCCATCTGGGTCGAGGCGACGAACCTCTGGCATCGCCGACAACCCAATCGGGCCGCTCCCCCGGAGCGACATGAGGAGAAATGACTCCGCCAGATCATCCTGATGATGCCCCAAGGCAATCGCACGCGCGCCGAGCGCCGTCGCGAGTGCTTTCAAAATCCCGAGCCGCGCCTTGCGGAGCGAGTTTTCGTCGGGTAGCCTCCCAGTTTCGGCACCATCCGCAAGCAACGAGGCCGGATCGACCCGTTGAGCATAGCACGGAACCTCGAGTCGACCCGCGAGACTCTTGACGAATTCTTCGTCGGCGTCCGAATCACCTCCACGGAGGCCATGATTGACGTGCGCGATGGCGAGTTGATGACCCGTGCGGACGAACTGTTCCTTCAGATGCTTGGCAAGATACACCGAGTCGGCACCGCCGGAAACGGCGGCCAGTACGAGCGAGCCGTTCGGGATTGCCTGTTGCCAAGTTCCGCTCATTTTACCACCGATGGTGTGCGTCGTGTCCTAGCCAGCCTTCGAGGACTTGCCCTTCGGCTGGTTCCAGCTATCGATCAGGTCGCTGGCATCTTCGGGAACATGGGTCGTGAGATCGGTACCGAGAAGCGTCAGGGAAATGTCGCCCGCCTTCACGACTTTGTCATCCGAATCTTCGTGAACGGCGCAGGCCTGGATCTTCGACCCCATGTTTCGATAGAACTGCCGGTCGCCTTCTTGGCGATAAAGCTCAAACTGGTCGACGTAAAATGACGTTCCATGAGTCGTAAGCCGGAGCTTCCCGAGGTCCTTGAACTTCTTGTTGGGAATGTTGAGGTTCCAGAGCGTCCGCGGGCGGGGCGGTTGTTTGAGAAGCCAAGGCACGATCTCCGCCACGACCTTCGCCGCATCCTCGAAGTGATAGTCGCTATCGAACAAGCACGCCGAAGAACACGCCATGGCGGGGATACCGAAAAGCGAGCCCTCCAGCGCGGCGGCGACAGTCCCGGAATAGAAGACCGAGTTCCCCACGTTCATGCCACGATTGATGCCGCTCAGCACGAGGTCCGGTTTGAAACCCTCCACGGCGGTGATCGCGAACTTCACGCAATCGGCCGGTGTCCCGTCCACCGCGAGCCCCCAGCGCTTGCCGCCTTCTTTGCGTTCGTCGACTTCCATTTCATTGGACAAGGAAAGCGAACAACCCGCACCGCTCTTCTCATGTTTCGGCGCGACGACGAGTGTCTCGTAGTCCGAACGCAGCTCTTTCCACATCGCCCGAATGCCCGGAGCGTCGATTCCGTCGTCGTTGGTAATGAGTATAATGGGCTTACGCCGGGCCATGAACACCACCTCCGATTGTGAGATGGGAAGAGTCGGCCCGGCGTGGCCATTGGGGCAAGGGCTTAGGCGGCCGCGTTAAAAGGTGCCTGTCATGTTGCGCCGCCGGGCAAAGCGCCCCATCCTATCAAGGTAGGTCGCCCCCTCACCCACTGGCGAATTCAACGGGATGGTTTATTGAATGCCACGATACCGATTACTCATC
>JAUIJJ010000395.1 GCA_030431385.1 bacterium
GCTGATTACAATTTCTTCAATGAGTCCAGTGAACATTCGCGCATTGACCTCCCAAGGAACTTGTAGTGAGATAGTGGTTGGTCCTTACGCACGACGCAACCCCTCCGCGTGCGAAGAGGACAAGGAAAGTTCCCTCGCAAGAGAGGTTCGAGTGGCGATCTATCAACAGGGTTACAATTTGCGGCGGGCATTGCTCGAAGCGGTCGAGCGAAACATGTCCACGCAAATGATTTACGGGCCAAGCCGCGAGGTGACGTCGCTGGAATTGCTATACGAAGCGACCAGCTTCTCGCAGCTTATTAGGCAGAGTCGGCTCACCGGGGGACAGGTCGGCGTGCTGATTCCGCCATCGGTTGATTATCTCGCCGCGCTCATCGCGTGTTGGTTTGCCGGGGTCCCTGCCATGCCGCTCGACGTCTCAATGAGTCATAGTGAGTTGGCGAAAGTGCTCCGACCCTCCGGCGTCGAGTTCCTCCTTACTCACACATCCATGCGGCCCGTGATCCATGATCTCGGCGAGAAGCAGGCGCTGCGCATCGATCCTCTCTACCTGAACAGCGAGCGCCGAATTCTCAGCGAACAAACGCCCGACGCATCGTGGGGTTGGCCGGCAGATGGCGAAAGTTTCCTCAGGAACCTGCTCAGTCAAACCGACCCGTCTACGCCCCGCGCCCCGGCACTTGTGATGGGGCACCAGTGTGGCGGGAAGTTCCCTCTGCTGACGCACGGCAACGTGATCGCTGCGGTATCGAGCCTCGATCCGCTGACTTGGCTGCGCCCCGACGACCTCACCGTTTGCGACATCCCTCTCCACACACTCGAAGGGATCATTCTCGGGCTCTGCCTCCCACTGTTCGAAGGATCATCGATCAACCTCGGCGCAGCGCTCGACGAGAGCACGACGGTTCGGATCAGCGCAGGCGGGCCAGCGGAGATCGGCGGCTGGCCCTTTGTCGCCGTTCGCGCAACCGATGAGCGTGCCTGGCGCGGAATACTGTGTTGCGAGGAGTGCGGCGGACCTTTCGCGGTCCGCACCGATGATCCCTCAGCCTTGGTCTTCAAGGTGCTCGAGAGCCTCCGGGCTGAGGTCCGCGACCGCAACGGCGACCCTGTCGTGGCCGGAAGTGTCGGCAAGCTCTACATTCAGGGGCTCCCCGTGATGGTGGGGTACCTCAACGATTCGACGAGTACAGATGAGGTACTGACCCCGGACAACTGGCTGGACACGGGCGTGTGCGTGATGCTCTTGGAGGATGGCTGCATCCAAATCGTGGCGGAGGACACCGCCTGAAAGCGAAACGGGCGACGAGGCCCGCGCCCCGCCACCCGTCTCTGGATGCACACATCGTTTTGCTCTGCTTGATCAGCCGGGATTGAAGTCGTTTGCGCGGAAGATATCGCCGCGGCTGATTGTTCCGTTCGTGGGATCGTATAGAGTGTAATCAAACCCTGAGACCTCGCCGTAGAAGAGCCCCTCAGAGTACCCGGGGTAGAAGCGGATCGGGTCGGTATCATCGATTCTGTCAGGGCCGTCGCTGGAAATCGCATAGCGTGAGGCCGCATCGAGTGGCATCGTGCCCAGCTGATAATCGCCTCGTGCGCGCCACGGGCCGGCACCACCGTCTTCCGGTGCGAATGGATCCGTCGGCACGGTCGTCATGTATTGAATCGGAGTCGTCAGCGGCCGATAGCGCCGAAAGCGGGGCGTGAAGTTGGTCTGCGGGTAGGCGCTGTGGTCAACGTGGTAGGCCTCAAGCGAACCAGCCACGACTCGCATGTCGTTCTTCGCGCGGGAGACCTTGGCGCGGGTCTGAGCATTGAGAAAGTTCGGGACCGCAATCGCCGCCAATATGGCGATAATGGCCACGACGACCAGAAGCTCGATGAGTGTAAAGCCCGTTGCTTTAGTTGCGTTGCTCATTGTTAGTGCCTTCTTGATTTTCACCACCGCCTCCGCCACCACGGCGCCCTCCGGGTCCGCCCGGGCCTCCACGACCGGCGCGTTCCCGCCACCGTGCAATGCGCTCTTCGCGCTTTTCCATCCACCGATCAAAGTCAGCCGGTGACAGCGTCTCGCGTGCTTCGTCTTCCTGTTGCTGCATTCTTCGCTGCATGCGTGCCTGCATTTCCTCGCGACCCCGCGACATCACTTCCCGCATCTTGGTCTGCTGCTCAGGAGTGAGAATCTTGTTCATCTCCTCCATTACCTCTCCGAAGTTCCGTCGGCCCTCGCCCTCGCGATTGCGGAAGCTTTCGCGGAGTTCTTCCAACTGTTCCTGCTGTTCATCGGTGATGCCGACTTCCTCGCGGAACCGCTTCTCCATCTCCTCGCGGCTGGGACGCTCGCCGCGATCTCCA
>JAUIJJ010000066.1 GCA_030431385.1 bacterium
GTGTTGAGGACGCACCCCGCGGTGCCGCCCGCGCTGCCTACGAGCTTTCTCGCCTCCAGGCGGCGGCGGGAAAGTACGCCGCCGCCGTCGAAACGTGGACGCGAATCGAGGCGGGCCTCCGCGACATCCTTTTCCCCGAAGCACCGCGCTTTCTAAACGACACACGCGCGCAGCTTGTGCGCTACTACCTTGAGAAAGGCAGGCGGGAACTGCGCCTCGGCGATCCGCTGCTTGCCAACGCGACCTTCGACGAGCTTCTCGAGTACGACGCAAATCTGGTGGAAGGTTGGCGCGGTAAGTTACAGGCCATGTCCAACGTCGAGGGGATGATGGAGCGCACCGTTGAGGAGTTCCGTCGCGCCACCGCAGAGTCGCCCGAATCTTCGCTGGAGTGGTACAAACTCGGCCTCGCTTACAGCTATCTCAACGCCACGAGCCGGGACACGGAAAAAGCCCTGCGCAAGGCAATCGCGATCAATGGGACCGAACCGTTCTACCATCAGACGCTGGGTTTCTTGATGGAGCAACGCTGGCGCGATGGGGTTGCCAAGGGCCTGCGAAGTCAGGAAGTTCTCACCTCGGCGCTTGAGGAATACGAACTCGCGCTGTCGCTTCTTCGCCCGGCCAATTCCCCCCAGGCGCGCGCGGACCTGTTGCTGAATCTTGGAAACGTATCACACGAGTTGGAGCAGTATTCTCGCGCGGTGGGTTACTACCGCGAGCGCGAGTTGACGAACACCAGCTTCGCCGAGGTGCGCACGGAACTCCTCTATCATTACTACTATGGTATCTCCTCGTTCCGCTCTTCGGAACCGGCGCGCGCGGCGGTGCATTTCGTGACCGCGCAGCGCCTCCTGCCCGAGGTCAACAATCGCAACCTGATAACCGACGAACAGGCCCACGCGCTGCGCACAGAACTGATGGGACGGGAAGCGCTGGCTCGCATGGATGCTGGCGACGAGCGCGCGGCCGTCGCCCTGTTCGACGAGGTTTACGATTTGGAGGCGCCGGATTCCATGGGGCGCGTCCGGGCACAGCGGAACCGCGCCATCCTGCTCGAACGCCTCGCGGCGCGGAGTGTCGGCGTCGAGAAATTTCAGACCCTCCGCGAGGCCGAGCTTTCGGCGCTGCAGGCCCTCGCGCTCCTCGAAGAACCAAACCTAAAACCCGAGACCACCGGAGCAGAACGCGGTGGGCTGTTCGGCTACGAGATGATCCTCTCCAGCGATAAAGTGGAAGGCGGTGCCAAGCTGGTCTTCGACAAACAGGACGAGGAACGCCTCGTCCGGGCGACGCTCGCTCGCATTGCCGAACAATTCGGAAATCGCGAACAAGCAATGCTCCAGCTCGATCGCCTGCTGGCCCTTGATCCGCCGCTCGACGATTACAATCGCGCGTATGTTCTGGCGATGAAAGCGGTCACGCTCGTTCGCCTCGCGAACATCGAAACCGAGGGCGGCTACTACACCAACGCCTACGCGAATCTGGAAAAAGCGCTCGCGGCTTCGCGTTTCGAAATCGAGGGCGAGGTCTTCATCAACACGAACGCCGCCACTATCGCGCTGGGCGAGATTGCCGAAGTCATCGCCCGCTGGCCTGAAACTGCGACTCCGGTCGCGGCTGCGAACTGGTGGATGCTCGCCGGCACGCCGCCCTCCTCGCCATGGCAGTTGCTCGACATCGCCGCTGGTTCGCTCCTTGAGATGGAATCCGAGCTGGAACCGGGCGAGCCGCTCATCACGCGACCGGTCGAAACCGCGCGGCTGAACCTCATCCGCTCCATCGCCAACGAGCGCCTCTTCTACGACGCTATCACGAACCGCGATGTCGAAGGCGTCGAGTTTCTCGAACAAATGTCGACGGCTGCAGGATACTTCGTGCAAGCGCGACGCGCGAGTGAGAGGGTTGACCAGGCAGCGTTCGAGGGGAGCGAAGCGCGCGAACTCAACCGTCTCGCGCTCATTGCCCAATCGGTAGCGATTCGCCTCGAAGCGCTCATGGAATCCGACGAACTCTCCGCGCTCCTCTCGAATTCGCGAGCCTTCGCACAACGCACCGGGCAGCAACACCTGTCGTGGTGGGTCGAAGCACAGCCCGCCCTCATGCAACCGAGTTCGCCGACATCGCGGGCCGCAGCGGCGCGCGCGCTGGATTCGCTGCTCGCTCTCGCCCCCGGCGCGCTTCCTCTCGACGAGGAGGTGGCGTGGCCGGTGCTAGATCGGCTCGAAGGAATTCACCTCGCACAGCTAGCACACACCGAGCAGCACGACGCGCTTTGGGACGCCAGCGATCGCTGGCGAGTAGCGCGTTTGCGCATGCTCTTCGATGACGACACTCCCCCAGCGGCCGGAGACGAGGACCGAGATTGGCAGAATCAGTTCTTTGCATTGCGGAGCCAGAACCGGGCGGCCCTCGCCGCCCTTCGCTCGATTCCACTGTCCCAGGAAACTCGCCGAAACCTCGCGCAGACAGAGCTCGACCGTCCGTCGTCTCAGCTTGCCGAACTGATCGGCAACGGGCACGAGAGCGCACTCCCCTCGCCCCTGTCGCTAGTCCCCGAGCCGATGCAACTCGCCGACGCGGACGTGCTGCTTCAGGCGGCAGACATGCTCGGTGAGGAGCCGGCGTTTTTGCTCAGCAGAGCCGTTGGCGACTTCACCGGCGCTTACCTCTTCACGAGTCAACGCACGGAACAGCTCGCCGCCGACGACGTCGCCAAACTTCGTGGCCTGATCTTCATGATGGGAGAAGGAACCGCGCCGTCCGACGCAAACGTCATCCGTGTTCTGACCACGGAAAACCTGAATACGCAAATCGACGCAGCAGCGTTCGACGTCGCGACGGACGTCCTTGCGTTTCCGAGCGACGCGGAAGTCGCCGCCGGGAACGTGACCATTCCCACGGCAAAGTTGCGCACGGCATCGCAAGTCGCGCTCGGCCGTCCGCTCGAGCTCACTGGTGACACGCCGTCGGCGTGGCGGATAGGCGACACAAACGTGCTGTTCGGCGAGGTCATGCCCTCGTTGCGAACAGTACGACGCCTCAGCACAGCGACGACGATTCCGCCGGAGTTTCTGCCGTGGGAGGCTGAGCTCTATCGCCTCGCGCTCGCTGGCACTGCGGCTCAACTCGGAGCCTATCGAGCAGAGATCAACGGAGACGCCTGGCTCAGTATCGCCCTCGACCCGCACAGCGCGCCGGACATGGCGGCAAACTATCTCGACGAGGTCCGTGGCCGCGCCATCGACTCGCTGCAGAAGCAACAAACCGAGCAATCGATCATTCCTCTGGAAACCATCGTCGCGCTCAAAGAAGCGCTCTCCATCGACGATGAACTCGCGCTCAATTGGCAGGCGCTGGCGACACAACGTGGCAAGCTGGGTCGCTGGAAAGAAGCCGCACACGCGACCGACAAGCGGCTCGCGGTGATGCGGAGCCAACAGGCCAGCGACAGCGAACTCGCGAGGGCTCTGCGCACGAAGGGCGACTACTCCTCCCGCGCGCGGCAATGGCCGGAGGCCTACGACGCCTATACCGAATCGGAGGCGCTCCAGCGGAAGGTCGGAAATGATACGGAATTGCTTCAGACGCTTTGGGAACACGCCACCGCGTTCCAGAATGCGGGCGAGTATCACGAGTCGCTGCAAATGCTCGAAGAGGTGGAAGCCCTCGCCAAACGACTCGGCGACAACCGGCGAGTGGTCGATTCGCTCATCTCTAGCGGAAGGGTTTTGCGTCGGTACCTTAACTTTTACTATCAAGCTGAAGAGCTGCTGCGCCGCGCGGTACGCGTGGCCGAAAACGTCGGCGATCCCGCGCTCGTTGCGGAGGCGAAACTGGACCTCGCCAGAACGCTGGAGAAGACGGCCGAGTTCGCCGAAGCGCTCGACTTCATAGATGAGGCTGAGGTTCTCGCGAATCAAGCTGGCAACGAGTCCCTGATCGCGGAGGCCTCTCTGGAGCGGGCAAATGTCCATTGGTTGCGCTCGGAATACTACGACGCCCTCGACCACCAGGGCGATGCCCTCACGCGCGCGCAGGCATCAGGCGCGACGCCGGTCGTCATCGCAGCGCGCAACGTGCAGGGACTCACCTACTGGTCGCTGAATGACTACGACCAAGCGCTCGCGTCGCTAAACGAAGCACTCACACTGGCTCAGGCGGAAGACATCACCTATGAGATCGCGACGGCGCGAAACAACACCGGCGTTGTCCTCCGCGCGCGCGAAGATTTTCAAGGCGCCCTGGAGCAGTTCAACGCCTCCCTCGCCATTGATGAAGAACAGGAAAATCGCTGGGGCATTGCGCACAGCCTGCGCAACATTGGCATCACCCTGCGGCTTCAAGGAAAGGCCGATCAGGCCCGCGAGCCTTTGCTCCGTGCGCTCGACCTCACGACGGAAATCGGCGACCGCGTCAACCGCGCGAAAACGCTGCTGGCGCTCGGCGATGTCGAATCGCTTCTCGGTGAACTCAAGTCAGCCGAGCAACGCTACCAAGCCGCGCTCGAAGAAGCGCGCTCGATTCCCGTCCCTGAGGTTGAGTGGCGCGCGATGTTCGGGCTTGGGGAAGTCCTTCGCATGAGAGGGAACCCCGGTGGCGCGATTCGTAATTTGGAAGGCGCCTCCGAGGTCGTCGACACGCTTCGCTCGTCTCTCCGAGTAGCCCAATTGCAGGACGGCTTCCTTCGCGACAAGCAAGAGCTCTACGACGCGCTCGTTGGATTACAGGTCGAGGAAGAGCAACTCGTTGCCGCGCTGGAAACATCCGAGCGCTCTCGCGGGCGACAGTTCATCGACCTGCTCGGCAATCGCCCCATCATCCCGGTGAGTTCCGAGGGTGGAAAGCAGCTTCAAGAAGCTGAAGAAATGCGGCAGGAAATCCAATCGCTCGAGCGGCAGCTCAGCGGTGTGCCTGAGGGCGGCTCGCGGCTCGCGCTCTACGACAAGCTCGAAGCCGCGCGGAAAACCTACGAAAACCGTCTCGCCGAAATGCGACGTGCGAATCCGGAGCTCACCGACTTTGTTTCCGTCTCCCCTGTTCGCGTGTCAGAATTGCAGGCATTGCTCGACGAGAGTACACGGCTGATCGAGTACCATCTGCTCCCCAACGAGACGGCAATTTGGGTGATCGGGCCTGGCTCGGTGGAACTTGTCCGCTCGCCGATTCGCCGCCAAGACGTCGAGTCCATGGTCACCGAAGCGCGCCGCAGCTTGCAGGAATTCGGCGATGTGAGCAGCCAGCTCGACGAGCTGGGGCGGTGGCTTATCACGCCGATTCTCCCCGCACTGGAAGGCGTCACGCAGGTTGGAATCGTCCCTCACGGGGAGCTCCATCGCCTTCCCTTCGCGGCGCTCACCGCCGGCAACGGCGCGCTCATTGATCGCTTCGCGATCTTTAACACGCCCAGCGCGAGCGTCCTGAAGTACACAGTCGGTCGGAGGCGTCCGGGGCGGACATTGGAACGGGTTCTGGCGTTCGGAAACCCCGACCTCCAGGACAAGGCGCTCGAACTTCCCTTCGCGGAAAAAGAAGCCAAGCGAATGCGCTTTCAGTTTCCCGCCGCCATGATCCGAACCGGTGGCGAGGCCCAGGAATCGTGGTTCGAACAAAATGTCGGAGAATATGACCTCGTCCATCTTGCCTCACACGGCGAATACAAACCACAAACGCCAATGTACAGCGGGTTGCTTTTCTCGCCCGATAAAGTGAGCGACGGCGTACTCACTGCTGACGAGGTTTACGGCATGAAAGTCGGCGCTGATCTGATCGTGCTCAGCGCCTGCCAATCCGGCATCGGGTCAATCGCGACGGGCGACGACATCGTCGGGTTGAACCGCTCGTTCATCTACGCGGGCACGCGCCAGCTGATCAGCACGCTGTGGCGCGTCGACGACATCTCGACGGCGATTCTGTTCAAGTACTTCTATCGGGAGATCGACGGCTCGAGCCGGGCAGAGGCGCTCCGACAGGCGCAGCTCCGCCTCAGGGCGCAGGACGCCTACAAGCACCCGGCCCATTGGGCGGCCGTGGTACTCACGGGCGATTGGCAGTAATGCACGCTAGCTAAGCAGGATGATCTTCGACGCAGGTTTCAGCTCCGCGCCTTTTTTCAGGAACGCGACGCTGGCAAAGCTCACGAGGCAGGTCTTGTCGGGCGAGTTGGCCTGCTGATAACTCAGGACCTTCGCGGGGCCTTCGTCCTTCATCGCTTCGAGGACGCAATACATCGCGCCGATGCTGCACACCTTCGTGTCATTAAGCGTTGGGCGAAACGCGTCGACGAACGCCTTCGAGTCCTTGCTTTCGATCGCATCAAGCACGCGACGGTCGCTGGCTTCGATTTCCTTCTCGCGCTCCGGCTCGTTGAGGGCTTCGTCGCCGAACTCAGGGCCGCAGTGGGAAAAGTCCACGCCACCGATGAGCGCCACATCGTCGCCGTACTTCTCCATGATCTTGCGGAGCGCGGCGGTAAAGTCGCGCACTTGCTCATCACTTGAAGGATCAGTTTCTTCGTGAAGCATGTCGTCGAAGCTGCTCACCAGAATGGGGATGATCTTGACATCCCGGTCCTGGAAGATTTTCTTCAAGTAAATAGCCTGAAGTTCAACCGTGTGCTCGTCGGCGTGGAGGTACTCGTCCTCGAAGAGCTGGTGTCCGTACTCGGTGGCCAGCTCATCGAGCATCTCTCGGTTGGTCTCGATAGTCCCAAAGGGTGTTTCGTAGTGCTTGCGAGTCGCGATGAAGCGCTGGGTGGCCGGTCGATGGCTTGTGCCCAAGACGATAATCGTTCGCGCAGCAGTTCCCTTGTCCTTGAGCGCCTTGTAGGCCCAAGCGTAGCACTCGCCGCCGCGCTGATAGTCGATATGAGGCGACAGAATCGCACGGACTGAGGCAGGAGGGAGGTCGAGTTCCTTCGGCGGAGAGAGCGAGCTCATCTCGTGGCGGCGGAACTCGTCGCCGAGTTCCTTCATCATCGCCAGACGGTCGGCATCGGGCGCGTGAAAGACCTTTGCCGGACGCGTGTCCGACTTTTCCCACTTCTCAAACTTTTCCTTCATGGCCTCGACGAACCGTTCGCTCTGGAGCAGGAGTGCTTCGTCGAGTTGCTTGGCGACACTCTGGAACATGCCTTCGGGAATGATCTGGCCAGTCAGCATGGTCGCCTTTTGGGCCATCTCGCCGAGGGTCGTCTCCCCGTCGGCCATTTGGAGGAACACGAGCAGAACAGGGTCCATGGCCATGAGGGCGGCGCCCTCAAGCAGACCGAGTGGGTCACGGACCATCAGGAGGTCCTGACCCTGGGCTTTCACTTGGCTCACCTCGAGGGCACGGACTGCGGGCTTTTCAAGAGTACAAACGGGGATATCTTCGAACACGTAGAGCTCCTTTGGGGCGGCAATTAGTCCCCAAGCGGCGGGTGCTGGCAAGGAAGATTGGGGGCGTTTGACGAGAAGCCGCGTTCGCCAGCAGGCAGGGAGCCGTCAATCGGCGCGGACCGGAGCTCGTCGGGTCGCTGCTTCACCTTGACCCCTTGGGCTGGCTCCGTTGCACTGCCCCGTAAGTCCCCCACCTCCAATGCGGGGATTGACAGTTTACCGCCCTGCCGAGTTTCATAGTTGGGTGGAAGGTTTAGGTATATTCAGGAAAGGTGGTCCGCGGTGAAGCTCGTAAGAATTGCGCTTCTGCCGGTGTGCGTCGGTATATTGCTCGTGATGAGCGGCTGCGTGCGGTCAAAGGTGCTGGTCACTTCTGATCCTCCCGGCGCTGAAGTCACCATGAATGGCGTTATGCTGGGCGAAACACCGGTCGAGTACCCCTTTACCTGGTATTGGTACTACGATTTCGTCGCGCAGATGGAGGGCCATCAGTCTGTCGGCGAACGGCGACGGTTCCGCGCTCCGCCGTGGCTGTGGCCCGGGTTCGACCTGCTCATGGAAGCGATGCCCTTCTACGTTGTCGACCGCAAGAAGGTCCACATGGTACTGCCCCCGGTAGACGGGCGGCCGGAGCCAGCTTACTCAGGCTCCTAAGAGTTAAATCCACGTCCGGTTGGTGAATGTGAGCGACGCTCCTTCCAATTCGATCTTCCTTCCCCGCAAAATGCTTGAGGGTATGGAGGAGTCGTACGCATTGCGCGGCGAGCAAACCACTGTCGGACGCCACCCGAGCAACGATATCGTCCTGACCTTCGATTCAATCTCGCGTTTCCACGCGCGCATCGACAGGCGTGGCGATTACTTCATTCTGCAGGATCTCAATTCCTCCAACGGTGTATTCGTCAACGCCGAGCGCATCACGCAGGTCGCCATCCACAACGGCGACGCGGTGACGTTCGGTAACGTCGAGTTTGTCTTTTCGAATGATAGCACTCATTCCGCCGCTTCCACGCAGAGCGAGTTGGCTGGTGGTAAGAGCATCGTCGATATTCTGGAGGAAGACGAAAGCAGCCCTCACACCCAGTCCTTTATCAAGGCCGAGCGTGACGCGCAGAAAGCCAAGTCTTCTGTCATCAGCTCGGTCACCGACCATAAGATCGACCGCGAGGCGCTGGTTAAGCTCAATCGGCGCATCTCGATCCTCTACCGACTTTCAGAAGTCCTTCGACAGGCTGACCCCGACGAGGAGGAAGAACTTCTCCAGAAGGTGCTCGACCTCGTCTTCGACGGAGTTGCTGCCGATCGCGGCGTGATCCTTACCCGCTTCCATCGGGATGCCGAACAGTTGGACGTTGCGGCGGTGAAGTACAAAGACGCCCCCATCGTTCCCGGCAAGGTCACGATCTCGCGCACGATCCTCAATAACGTGCTCAACGAGAAGGTGGCGGTCTTGAGTCAGGACGTTCAGGCCGACGACCGCTTCGCCTCTAGCGAATCCCTCATCATGAACAAGGTGCATTCGACGGTCTGCGCACCGATGATTATCAACGAGCAGGTTCTCGGTGTCATGCAGCTCGACACCAATAGCGAGGACAACGCGTTCCAGCAGGACGACCTCGAGTTCATCATGATCATCGCTTCGGAAACCGGCGTCGCGCTTCAGAACATGCGCATGACAAAGGAGATGGTCCACCGCTCGCGCCTCGCGGCAGTGGGAGAGACCGTTGCCGGAATCAGCCACAACGTGAAGAACATCCTGCTGCTTTCGCAGGGCGGTGCTGAATTGCTCAAGCGAGCCATGGACAAGGGCGACCTCGAGGGCGCGCGCGATTCATGGCAGGTCGTCTCTCGCGGCATCGACAAGATCGGCAAGCTCGTCCGCGACATGCTTGAATTCAGCAGCCACAAGCAGCCAGACTTGAATGACGTCGATATCAACGAGTTGATTTGTACCATCGCCGAGGAAATCGAGGAACAGCTCATCCAAAAAGGCGTGACTCTGGAGCTGGATCTCGACGAAGACCTCGCCGACAGGAAGCTCGATGAGATGGGCCTTCAGCGCACGCTGATGAACCTCATTGTGAATTCCATGGAAGCAATCGCACACAATGAAGGCCGCATCGTCGTACAGTCCGGCCAACGCTCCGACGGCGCGCTTGTTGTGATCGTAAACGACAACGGCGCAGGTATTCCCAAAGAGAAGCTCGAAAAGATCTTCTTCCCGTTCTTCACCACGAAGGGCTCGAACGGCACCGGCCTCGGCCTTCCGATGTGTAAGAAAAACATCGAGGACATGGGCGGCACGCTCTCCGTCGAATCGGAGCTCAACAACGGAACGACGTTTACAATTGAAATACCGCGTCACGTGACGATGGTGGAAGACTAGCCAATCGGAATGGGACTTAGATTTAACTTCAGCCAGCTGCTCATCGCACTGCTGGTGACTCTTTCCACGTTCGCGATGCTGCCCGGTCGCGCCGAGGCGCAACTCTTCCCGATCTATTCTCACGATGAGTCCTTCGTCGACCCGGAAGAAAAGGAGACATGGGTCGCTTGGCCTCTTTTCCGGACGGCGCGCACATCGGACACAATGACCGTCGCGCTCCACCCGCTCTTTTCTTGGCATATCAACGATTCAACCGGCGAGAAAAACACGCACGTCCTTTGGCCGATCTTCACTTCTCGATACAGCCCGCGCGGTAAAAAGGGCGTGGATGAGAGGCGCAACGTCCTCCTGCCAATTTACTACTCCCGCCACGAAACGGTGAAGGAGAAGAACGTCTTCGACCGCTTCCTGCTGCCATTCTATTTCGAGGGACGTCAAGAAACCGGCGGACGGTATTTCGTCGTCTTTCCGTTTCTGTGGTATGCGTGGAACGCGCGACTGACGGTTCCCTTCTTTCCGCCTCGCACGCAAACGTTCGCTGCAGTTTGGCCGCTCTTTGGGGACTTCCGTGGATACTGGAATCGTAAGCGCATCTTCTTCCTTTTATGGCCACTGTATGTATACAGTACGGAAGGGCGAGGCGACGATAAGATGGAGTTGTATTCAGTCCTCTGGCCACTCTTCGGCGTGTACAAAGGTCCGAAGGTAAGCGGATTTCGAATATGGCCGTTTTATTCTCGAGTGAAGAAGGAAGGCGAGTTCGATCGCTCGTACTTCCTATGGCCGCTCGGTCACCATCGCACCGGCGTGATTTCCGACGATAATGCAAGTACGCAAACCGTAACGATGTTCCTGCCATTCTATATGAAATGGCGAAGACCTAAAGTCGAGTTCGACATGGTCTTCCCGTTCTATGGTGAACTGCGCACGAAGGGTCGCGTCAGTAGGGGCTATGCGCTCGCGCTGTTTAATCAGGAATGGGACTATCGAAAGGGCACGCGAGAGGACCGGCTGTTCTGGTTTCTCCTACGACGCAAGGTCCCCATAAAGGGGTGGACGGAACAGGAAGTAGATCCAGACGCAACGCTCGGCGGCGGCTTCTTCCCATTCTATGTTAATACATATAATGACAAGAAAGTTGACCGACGTATTGTATGGCCGTTTTACCGGTATCGATGGAACAAGTATCCTACTTATGAGTTTACTCGCGAGTACTTCGTTCCGTTCTACTCCTACCAGAAGAAGACCTTTGCCAACGGGAACTATAACATGTCCCAGTTCCTCTTTCCGTTCTTTAACAAGAACAAGAGTCTCACGGATGAATACAACACGAAGGTGTTTCATCTCTTCTGGTTTTCCCGATCGCCAGGTATGGCACGGAACTGGACCCCACTTTGGACGGTTTGGGAAAAGCACGTGAACCGCCGCACGGGCGCGAAGATGATTGCATGGTGCCAGCAGCTCTGGCGCTACGAGCGCAACGCCTCCGGCGCAGAGCGCAAGAAGTTCAACTTCTTGTTTGTCGACTACGAATCGGTCAAGCGACCGGGCGAAGAAGAAGTCGGCCACACGCGCCTATTTTGGGGCCTGATAGGCCGCCATAAAGACCCTGACCTCAAGACTGAAGTCCTCGGCATCAAGTTCTGATCCTCAAAAAAAGTCGTCTCATAGTGAAGGAAACCAAGTGCTAAATATATAACACTTGGCCATTACTTTCCAAGGAGACTGACACTATGAGGACCAAAAAACTGCTCGCGGCACTTGCGTGCCTCTCACTTTCAGTGCTTACGGTCAGTGGCAATGCCGCTGATCTCCCCCGCCGGGCATGGCTCGGCGCACAGATTTCTCCCGCAGAAAACGGTATCGAAATCGGAGCGACGCTACCCGGTGGAACGGCGGAAGCCGCAGGGGTGGAAGCCGGTGATGTCATCACTCACTTCAACGGTTCCGAGATTGCCGACTTTCAGGAATTCATCAAGGTTCTTTCGGACACCAAAGTCGATTCCACGGTAAAGATCGTCGTGCTACGCGACGGCAGCGAGGTAGCGTTGGAGGCTCCCGCCAAACCACGCGGTATGGAATCTTCTGATGAGTTCGAAATCATCTACGACGCGGTCGATGTAAACGGTGATCTCTTCCGCTGCATACTCACCAAACCAGAGGGCGAGGGACCGTTCCCGACTATTTACTATATACAAGGATACAACTGCGCCACCATCGATTGGTGGGCCGCCGGACCCGACCACCCGATCACTAGCTTTCTATACAATCTGACACGTCAGGGCTATGCAACATTCCGAATTGAGAAACGCGGGATGGGCGACAGCGAAGGCGACCCATGTTCCGAAATGGGACTCAACGAGGAGATACTCGGTTTCCAGGCGGGCCTCGCGGCGGTTAAACAATATGACTTCGTCGATACCGATCGCCTCTTCGTTTTTGGTCACAGCATGGGCGGAATCGTCGGCCCGGCTATTGCCGCGAATGCAGATGTCTCGGGGTTAATCCTCTACGGCACGGGCGGCAAGACGTGGATGGAATACAACATTGAAAACAATCGGCGGCAGATGACGCTCGGCGGAACCGACTACGTCGACCAGGACGAGCACGTGCGCCTCCTCCATAAATTCGACGCCGCGTACTTTGTCCATAAGATGGCTCCCAATGAAATCAAGGAGCGCTACCCGGAACTTTCCGAATACGTGGACCAAACCTTCGAAGACCCCACGCACATGTTCGGCCGGCACTACACATTCTGGCAGGAAGTCTACGATGCCGACACCGTTCGCAACCTCCGCGACGCCGCGACGCCGGTATTGGCGCTCTGGGGTGAATCCGATTTTGTGTCCACTCGCTCAGACCATGAGTTCGCCGCTGAAGTTGTAAACTTCTATCATCCCGGCAAGGGCGAGTTTCAAGTCGTGGATAATTCCGACC
>JAUIJJ010000067.1 GCA_030431385.1 bacterium
GCCTCCCGCAATAGTAATTACATCACAGTTAACTGTGGGGGTCGGAGGGACGGGTACAGTTTGAACGGGGGCCCGCTTGCGCGAGCCCCCGTTCATTCAGTGGTCGGCTTGTTTGGTTCGAGGCGAGATGCGCTCGATGCGCGTTTACTTCTTGTCTTCGGTGGAGTCGGGCTTCTGAAGGGACTTTTCGATTCCCGGCTTGTCGTCGGACTTGTCCTCTGCCTTGGCGTCCTGTTCATCGGACTTTTTGTCGGCACCGGCATCGGCTTTTTTGTCTCCAGGCTGATCGGTTGGCGGTTTACGCCAAGCGGGGCCGGCACTTTCAGTCGTGGGGAGCGGAGGTGGCGTCGGCTTGACGGTCTCGGCCTTGGCGGTTCCGGGGTCTTTCTTGGCGGGAGCTTCGAATTTGGCCGAGGGGGGGGTGTCGGATTTAAGGTCGAGGTCTTCCTCTTCTTCTTCCTCCCAGTCGTCTTCCTCGTCGTCGGCTTCTTCGTGGATGACGGAGACGCGGCGCTTGGGCACGCGAAGGGGCTCTTCAGGGGCGCCGTATTTTTCGAAGAGCTTTTTCTGGCGGGTGAGGGCCATGCGGACTTCGATGATGCGGCCTACGAGGTAGAGGACCAGAAACCCGGCGGCGCCGAGAAACAGGTGGTTTTCGTACTGCGCGAGGAACTCGGTGGGGATGAGAACGATGCAGATGAGGGCAATCGCTACGAAGATATCTAGAATCACTGCCATGGTGTTTTACCTTTCATTCGATCTTAAAAAATTCTGGCCCGCGCGAGGGAGCGCGGGCCAGCAAAATGAGTGGTTCGATGGTCTGGGTTACTCGGTTGTTTCGGCCGAGTACTCGTAGTTCTCGGGGTCTTCGGTGATTTCATCGGATGAAACCGGGTAAGTTGCGCCGAGAAGCGGGGAGCTAAATAGGGTACGGCCCTTGCCGACTTCGATGGAGCTGACCGTTTTGACTTCGCCTTCGCCGTTGATGATCACGACGGTGTCGTTGCGGGAGATGTTGTTAACGATGCCGAAGTAGCTGGCGCCGTTGTAGCTTTTGTAGACCATGGCTTCGAGATCGCCGTTGCGATAGATGGAGTCAGGCTCGCCGAGGTTGGCAAGCACGTCGGCGCGCTGGCTGCCCTCGGAGACGAGGTGCCCGCGATTGACGGAACCATAGGACTGGAATGAGAGACCGGCGCAGCCGGAAAAGAAGGCCACGGATACTGTAACCGCAGCTAGAGCAATGGAACGTAACATCATCTTCGGGAACCTCCGAACGGGATAGTGGGCGTGAGCGATGTGCGACGTAGGGAGGCACTCGCCGCGCAACACCTGTTGGTTGGTGCCGAACACTGTCAAGAACTTGTGGAAACTGCCTGAAAATAGCCCGCATCGAGCTTTCACGGCTAAGATAGAAGGAAATCAGACACAACCTTCCCCTTGAGACGAAGGAAACTTCGTGGTCGTATTTTCGTGTTCACCTACAAATCACAAGAGCGATAAGCCCCTGTGAATGATCCTTTCGGGAAGCGCGGATAATTATGTCTAAGAGCGAAGTTCGAGACGAAGCTGAGTTTGAGGCCTTTTCACAATTAGCCACTCATGATCCATTAGGGACCTTTGATCCGATGCGGCGGAGTTTGGAGTTCGCCGATAGCTCGCCGATTCCGAGTATCTGCGAGGCCGACGAGACCGCCTCGCAGGGATCGCTTCCCACGACCAATCGACTACGCCAGAATCGCAAACCTGATTCGTCTTCGGTGTGGAAGAAGCGCATTCAGGACCGCGCTGGCGGGCGCTTTCAGCTGCATAAGGTGATCGGACGTGGGGGCTTTGGTGAGGTCTGGGAGGCGAAACAGAACAGCCTGAGCCGCGTTGTGGCGGTGAAGGCGCTCCGCAGGGACAGGATGGAGCGCTATTCTGAGGATAGTTCGAAGGCCGAGGTGCTTTCGATGTTCCTTTCAGAAGCGCAGACGGCCGCCGCGCTGGACCACCCAAACATTTTGCCCATCTATGACCTCGGTACCGATGGCGGCGAAGAGCCGATGATCGCCATGAAGCGCGTCCGTGGAAACCCGTGGGACGATCTGATTTATCAGGACCGGGCGGAGCTGCCTTACGACGAGTTTCTCGAGAAGCACCTTTCAATTCTGGAGGACGTTTGCCAAGCGGTCGCCTTCGCACACTCGCGCGGGGTGCTCCATCGCGACCTCAAGGCGGAGCAGGTCATGGTTGGGCGCTTCGGTGAAGTGCTGCTCATGGACTGGGGACTCGCTGTGGTCTTCGACAATGAGATCCTCAACGGCGTGCAGTCGGGCACGGTGATCGAGTGGGGGACGCCGATTACCTCGGCGAGTAACCCTGCGGGAACGCCGGCGTTCATGGCGCCCGAGCAAACCGATTTGATCCCCGAGTACCTTGGCCCGTGGACCGATGTTTACTTACTCGCCGGAATCCTTTATCAGGTGATTTCGGGCGATTATCCGCACCCGGGGCCGGGGAGTCAGGAGTCTTTCCGGCAGGCGAGGAGAGGATATGTTCGGCCGCTCTCCGAGTTTCTGAAGAAAGAGGCGACACCGGATCAGGATCTCATCGCCATCACAGAGCGGGCGTTGTCGAAGTCGCCGAAAGATCGTCCGCAAAACGCTGAAGAGTTTTTGAACCAGATTCAGGAATACCGGCGAGGTGCGAATCGCAAGCGGCAGGCGCGGGAGTTGGTTGCGGAAGCCGAAGGTCAGCTGCAGAAGGCCACCAGGTACGATCAGTACAATGATGCTGTCGCGAAGCTGGAGCGGGCGATGCTCCTGTGGCCGGGCCATCCCGATGCGACGAAGACACGGCAAACCGCGCTGGAGAAATACACTTCTTCGGCGATCGTCAACGGCGATCTCGTGTTGGCGCGGTTGTTGACGGATCGGCTGGAACCGGATGACCGCAAGGAACTGGTCGTACAGATTGAAAGTGAAGAAGAGGCGCTTGAACAGCGCGAGAGGACGCGTCGGCGTGCGTCAATTCTGGTGCGCGCGTTAGCGGCGATGCTTTTGATCGGTGCGGTGACTTCCGTTTACATCATGAACGGGCTGCTGCAAGACGCGAAGCGAAGCCAGCAACTCACCGAAGAAGCTCAGTTCGCGACAAACCAAGGGCGACTCGACGCGGCGAGGTTTATTAACTACTTTGCCGTCACGTTGGTACCTCGGGTGAACGGACTAAACGATACAAAGTTTGAACAAGAGGTTCTCGACCACGCGATTGAATACTTCGACAAGATACCCGAGCAGTTCATTTCCGTCAACGACGCGCGCGCGCACTTCTATGCGCTTCTGTATACAACACGTATGCACATGGAATCCGATCTGCCGGAACTGGCGAAGACGTTTCTAGCGGAAGCGAAGGTGATCTTCTACGAAAAGTATAAGCCACTCACGGTGGAATCCGGGCGTTTCATCAGGGGGAGCGCTTATGATGAGTCGCAGCTGCTGCTGGTTGAGGGGCGATTGGAAGCTGCGATGGGTAATAATATGGCGGCGGTTCCGTTCTACGAGAAGGCACTGGAAATCGCGAGGGTGAATACTCAAGAGCGCCCGGAGAACAGCCCGCTTTGGTCAATTCAGGCGGAGATTCTGATCGATCTGTTCAAGGCGTTGTATGAAGAGGGGCAAATCAATGTAGAATACTTCAAGGAGGCGCTGTCGACTATTGATGCCGGGCAGCAGCTTCATCCCGACTCATGGTTTCTGAATTACAGCAAAGCCACACTGTTTCAGGAGCGAGGGAATCTTTCGTCGGGTGAGCGGGCGCGGAACGATTATGAGCTTTCGTACAATATTCTCGAACCCCTTGTTCGCCAGTATCCAGAAAGGAAGAAGATTAAGGCGAAGCTGATGTTTGCGGTGGCGGAAATCGCGCAGAACTACGCGCTATCCGATGACCTCGAACTCTCCCTTCCGTTCTTCGAAAAAGCGGGACTGTGGGTCGAGGAAGTTCCCAGCAATCTGACGCTCGGATACTATGGCATTAACCTGACGGTCTTTTATAGCATCTGGGGTGAGGCACTCATTCGGACTGATCGACACGAATCCGCGAAGCCGAAACTGGAGGCGGTTGTAAAGACTTACGCAGCTGGCTACGAGGCGGGGGATCGGCGCGATCTGATCGCGAACAACTACTCTTGGAATCTCTACCTCTATGCGACGGCTATCGATCCTGATTGGAATGCGCCGGAATCGAGGGAACTGCTAGTGAAAGCCGAGACTGTTCTCCAGCCATACATGACGACGGATGCGAACACGATGATCAAGGCGACAAATGTGTTCATTCAAAATGCGCTCGGGAACATGGATGAGGCGCGCATCTACGCGGAGGAGCTCAACGATCTAGGGTTTAACTACGAGGGCTTCCGAGAAGTGCTCGATAACCTCGGCATCGAGCCGAAGGCGGATCAAGAGTAGAGGTTCGTAACCGCAATTGAACGCAAGAAAACTTCGGCCGCAGGGACTTCCCTGCGGCCGAAGTGCTTTTCAATGAACTTCACCGCAATGCAACAGGTGGATGGCGGGTTGGTCGCCTCGTATGTAGTTGCGTCGGTTTGCGGTCTGCATTTCAGGGGAGATGATCTTCGTCCAAAGACGTGCTATCTGCTAGCATCTCTCTACAACGTTTCCATAATCCTGTTCGTTCAATTGAGAGTAAAAGTTTAGGTGGCGAAGAAACTCGTCTATGTAGCTGCCTCCGTTTTCATCGGAGTTCATAGGAGAAAAGGCGATAACTCCATAGTGAAACTGACCGTCCATGCCTTTGGTTTTGAATCCCCTTGCGTCGTCACTTCGCTTTGAAACGAGATCCGCGCCGTCGGTAGAGGATCTAAGAACCGCCGCAAAATTGCGGGCGGCGTTGATCGCTCGTTGTACATTGCCGTCGACTTCGTCGCGCCGATCCGATGCGATGACATCACCGTCACCCGTGGGCATCCGGCATCGATCTTCGTGCCGATCAACCACAAGTCGAACTACGGCGTACACGCCTGACTTTGGGGTGACTGTCGGGTCATTGTAAAGTTGATCGATTGCGGTTCCTGCTTCACCTGCTGTCATGTTTGGCATTTTCCTTCTCCTCCAGTTTGGTTTCGAATGCGAGCGTTGATTCTACGGAGATCGTGCGCGCGGGGCCTCTCGGATACCGTGCGCTTCCGTGTGTCCGTTCCGCAGAATGGCACCCGGCGATCTCACTACTCACTTTTCGATGATACGAGAAAGCGGGGGACTTGTCGTAGGGGCAAGTGTTGTTTGCAGGATTCGTCCGTGACGTTTTGGAGTTGTTCCAGATGGATGCTTGGAATACGGTTGGATTATTGAATACGAGGACGGCATTGATGGCATTCTTGGAGACTTTACAATCACTATTGGAGACACCCACGGCGCCCTATCGCGAGCAGTGGATGATGAAGACGGTTCGCGCGGAGCTGGACTCGATTCCCGGCGTCGAGATTTGCGAGGACAAATGGGGTAACATCGCCGCGCGGTTGCGTCGGGGGGAGAGTTCTCCGCCCATCGCCTTCGTCGCCCATCTCGATCACCCAGGATTCATTGTGCCAGCAGGCGCGAGCGGCGGCGATATCGAAGTTGTCTTTGAAGGCGGCGTCCTCGATGGTTTTTTTCCTGAGGGCCGGGTTCGATTGTATCGGTCGCCAGACGATCCGGGGACGAGCGCGACCATTAGTGAAATGGGCGACCGTGTGAAGGGGGGCGATCGGAATCGGACCGGACGACTGAAAGTAGATGGCGATGCCGACGGCGCTGTTTTGGCGATGTGGGATGTTGATCCCTTTCGTGTAGAGGGCGACATCATATACGGCCGCGCGATCGACGATCTCGGCGGGGTGGCCGCCATCGTGGAATCGCTTCGACGTATCGCAGAGCGCAGCGAACCGGTCGACTTTATAGCACTGTTCACACGTGGGGAGGAGTCTGGGTTTCGGGGTACAATTGCGCTCTGTCTCGACGAAGATCGCGAGCGGTTGCTTCCTAACAATTCACAGGTGATTAGTATTGAAACCTCCAGTGCGCGTCCCGCGACGCCGGTCGGCGGGGGAGCGATTCTGAGGATTGGTGACAAGACGACTGTCTTCGATTCAGAGATGTGTCGGATGTTCGGCGAGATCACGAAGGAGCAAGCGAGCGTTTCCGGTCGTCGGCCTTTGGTGCGTGCGCTTATGGATGGGGGGAGCTGCGAGGCAAGCGCGTTTAATCTTTTCGGCTATCGCAGCGCGGGCATGTGCCTTCCCCTCGGGAACTATCACAACATGGATGTTACAAATCAGATCATCGCGCCCGAGTACATTTCAAATAGTGATGCAGAAGATTTGATTAGTACTATTGTCGAGGTTTCGTTGGCAGATCGCACTGGTGTTCACGGTTTGGAAAAACTGAAAGCGGAGTATCGCGAGCTAGGCGAGAGGGGCATGGAGAAACTCTCGAGCACGGCAAGGTGATGCTGGAGTCGGGCGGCTAATGGGTCTCAAGCCACGTAATGTTTACAAGATCGCCATGGTCGTGTTTGCAGCGGTGGCTTGCTTGATACCGCCGGAGCTGTCTACCATTGCGATACTCTGTTGCGCGGCTGTTTCTGCTGCGCTCGGCGTTTTTCTCTTCGCAGATTGGCTCCTTGGCAAATGGCTACGCCGGCAGATTGACAAGCCAATAAACCCTGCGATTTTTCTGCTCAGGCAATCGGGCTGGATCCTGATCTTAATTGGCAGCATTGTCACGTGCATTTGCTCTCTGATCGCTATGCGGATCCCGGTTTCGCCGAGTGTCGACAGTACACTCTACCAGTTAACATTGATTGCGATTGGGATAGCGGGATCCGGGGTCGCATTTGAAGTCCTCTCGAAGTTAACCTTTCATCGAAAGCGTCCTCACCCAGATATTCTCGAGCGGCTTCCTGAGTGGCCAATTCAAAAGCAATTGGCTGAAGCGAGAGCTTTTAACCGAATCGCTTCTCGTCGAGTTTTCTTTCCCCTCTCAAAACTTTGGCTCGTTTCCGGGTTGGTTCAACTCGCGGTTTTCGGAGCCGCCGCAGGCGCGGGGTGGCTCTACATGTGGTTTTCCACCGAGCCGATCCCTTACGTTGATTTTGAAAACTGGCCCTTCGTTTTAAAGGCGGTGGCGCTTTTTGTGGTTTCGGTAACAGCTATCAATTTGGCGACGTCAGTGCTGACGACTTTTCGGCTTGTAGAGCGCGTGCATAATTCGGGGCACTTACGACGGAAGGACACCGCCCGCGAGTGCGGAGTCGCGCTAGAGAGGGCTGGGCTCGTGGGAACTGTCGGTTGGGGGCTTCTATTGGCCGGTATCAGCCTAACAATTGCATTCGTAGGTTGGTCAGTTTTCACGGCATTGATAGAGGAGGGCACAGCGGGCGTCGCGGCGGCGGCCAGCTGTGGGGTATCCGCGTGCGTTGCATTGTTTTGGTTTCTCGTCGTTTGGCCTCAGATGTATATCCCGGCTGTCTTGACGACTCGCGATTGCGGCTGGTTGCGGGCCTCGGAAATCTCGACTACGATACTTGCGATTGAAGGTGCCGCGTCGCTGAAGAAGCTGATCATCGTAACGTGTTGGAGCGTGACAATCTGGCGCTTGCCTGCGGCGATTCACCTGCTGCTTCGCACAACTCAACACTACGACTTGGTGATTTCGGCGATCCTGAACGAGAAGTCCGCCCGGGAAGTAGACCAAACGCTGGAAGAGATGGCAGCTAAACAGCCTGGTGGCCTGAAGAGGGCTTGGGCGGCGTTGGAGGGCGGTCGCTATCTGGATGCCCTCAATGCGTTTCAACTCTATCAACGCAATCATCGGGAGGACATTGATTCGCTTCGCGGTGAGTCCCTCGCTATGCTATACATAGGTAATCCCGGAGCGCGCGAACGACTTGAACGGTGGGGACGATTAGCGCCCGATGACGAGGAAGTCGTTCGGTTGCTTTCTGAGTTCCGAGCGGGGTTATGGGCGGAGGACGGCGCGGCCTACCAAGATGCACAGCGGCGGAGCCGTCAGGAAGTTGGGAGGGGAATCTGATTGAGCGTCTCGAAGTTTCAGGCTCCCCTCTTGCTAAAGTAGCATTCAGATTTACTCAGGATGCCGGAAGTGCTCAAACTCTTCCCGCATCTCAATCCTAAGGAGACAAGTTTCATGAAGTTTCGTCCACTTATTCTACTGGCAGGTTTGACCCTGGCAGCTTTGGTTCTTTCACCTGTCCTTCGCGCTCAAAGCGAGACGCAGGTCGAAGAAGCTGTGCAGGTGTTCAAGGTCGATGGAGGGCACTCGTCAGTACTCTTCCGCGTGATTCACATGGGAGTCGCTCCGTTTTGGGGGACGTTCAATGAAGTCGATGGTGAAGTCCATCTGGATGCGGAAACCCCAACCAACAGCAAGATCATGGTGACGGTGAAGGCTGATAGTGTGGACACGCGCAACTCGGGGCGTGATCGCCACGTGAAGTCGGCAGACTTTCTCGACGCAGAGAATCATCCCGATCTGAAGTTTGAGAGCACGACGATCGTGAGTTCGGATGGAAAGATCTGGAACGTCAAAGGTGTTCTGACTGCTCGTGGCAAGTCACTGCCCGTAGACGTGAAAGTGATGGTGACGGGAAACATCACGGATCGTGGTGGGAACCACCGTGTCGGGGCTGAAGCCGAATTTACATTCAACCGACAGGACTTTGGAATCGCCGGTGGCGGAGTTTCCGATGAGGTGAAAGTCATCGTGGCGCTTGAAGCAATCGGCGTCTAAGATAGCTGCTTGATTCAGGCTCCCGCGGGTCGACGATGTCGGCTCGCGGGAGTTGTGCTTTTAGCTGGGTGTGCCACGATGCGAGTTCTTCGCGCTCCAATCGAATAAAGCAATTGCGCGGCGCGGATTGCTGCGTAATGCCTCTCGCCTTGCCAGCGGGTGCGCCTAAAACAAGAATAAAACGTGCGACAGGAGATCGCCTCGACAACGCAACGCTATGAGCAAAAACCGCTATCTGTGCATCCACGGCCACTTCTATCAACCGCCACGGGAAAATCCGTGGCTGGAAGCAGTCGAGGTGCAGGACTCGGCGCACCCGTATCATGATTGGAACGAGCGCATCGCGCGAGAGTGTTACGGTCCAAACGCGGCGGCGCGGATTACTTCATACAGCGGCAAGATCCTGGATATCAGGAACAACTATCGAAAGATCAGTTTCAACTTCGGTCCATCTTTGTTGCAATGGATGGAGCGCAATTCTCCCGAGATCTATGAGGACATTGTCGAGGCCGATCGGCTTTCCGTGATCGACAGGCAGGGGCACGGCAACGCGATGGCGCAGCCGTGGAATCATGTGATCATGCCGCTAGCAACCGAGCGCGAGAAACTCGTGCAGGTCGTGTGGGGTATGGAGGACTTTCGCGAGAGATTCGGCCGCGATCCGGAAGGCATGTGGTTGCCGGAATGTGCGGTCGATCTGACGACTCTTTCGTTCCTCGCTTCGAACGGTATCAAGTTCACGATTCTCGCGCCGCGGCAGGCGAAGTCCTTCCGCATGATCGACGAGGCAGGGAAGTGGGAAGACTGCGGAAATGGTCGAATCGATCCGACTCGACCTTATCTGTGCACTCTTCCCTCTGGCGATAGTATTACTTTGTTTTTTTACGACGGACCCATTAGTCAGGCAATCGCGTTTGAGGGTTTGTTGAATGATGGGACTACCTTCGCGCGGCGCATGATGATGGGCTTCAATGACGATCGCGAGTGGCCGCAGTTGTTAAGCGTCGGGACCGATGGTGAAAGTTACGGCCACCATCACCGCCATGGAGAGATGGCGCTTTCATATACATTACATGTTATAGAGCGCGACCGCATGGCGAAGCTGACGAACTTCGGCCAGTACCTTTCACTTCATACTCCAACCGCAGAAGTCGAGATTTGGGACAAGTCGAGTTGGAGTTGTGTGCATGGTGTTGAACGTTGGCGGTCGGACTGCGGATGCAATTCCGGGATGCACGGTGGCTGGCAGCAGAAGTGGCGACAGCCGCTGCGAGAGGCGTTTCGTTTCCTCGCAGATCAGGCGGACGCGCTCTTTGAAAAGGAGGCTCCGCGGTACTTCACTAATCCGACGCGTGCGCTGCTCAACTATGTAAAGGTATTGCTCGATCCAGGGGCGGAATCTCAGCGCGAGTTCCTGGTCGATCATGGTCTGAAGAACCGCGACGCTCGTCGCGACACCGAGGCGCTCCGTTTAATGGAGATCATGCGCAATGCACAGTTGATGTTTACAAGTTGTGCATGGTTTTTCGATGAGGTTTCAGGCATCGAGACGGTGCAGAACATGAAGTACGCCGGGCGATTGATCCAACTGCTTCGGAAACACATTCCCCATGTGGAAAGCGAGTTTCTCGAACTGCTGCGCGAGGCTCCGAGCAATGTACCAGAGATCGGCAACGGTGCGAAGGCTTACGCGAGACACGTTAAGCCGGGGATCGTAGACCTCTATCGAGTCGTTGCGCATCATGCAATTCAGCGGTTCGATGAAGAAGTTGAAGGCGATACTGACCTTTTCTGTTATCGGTTGCGCGAGCATGATACGCTCATCAGTACTTATTCAGGACTGCACTTGAAGATTTGTCGAATGAACGCGCTTTCTGACATTGATGGAGAAGAGATCGACGCGACGGTTTGTGTTCTACACTTTGGCGGCCACGATTTTCGTTGTTCGATAACGGGGCAACTCGGCTATGCGGCATACGAAGAGGTGAAGCGGGAGATCGAGGAAGCATTCTGGCGGCGTTCACAAACTGATCTGGTGCGTATTGTCGACAGGCACTTCGGATTGAACTACTATACATTGGATCATCTGTTTAGTGAGGGACGGCGCGATCTCTTGCAGCGGATCACGCGAGAATCCTTCCAGCGTTTCGACACGAGCATCAAGATGATCTACGAGGAAAACCGAAAGTTCATGGAGTACCTGCTCGAAGCGGGTGCGCCGTTACCGCAGGGTTTTCTTTCAGCAGCCGACTTCGTTTTGAAGTCAAACATCATGGAGGAGCTTGAATCGTTTCTCGAAACTGGTAAGTCTGAAGCGATGCTCGAGAACGCGCGTGAATTGAATCGCTATCACTTGCATGTTGGCGACCCGTGGATCGCTCGCCAAATGGAAGTTGCCGGTGACCGGCTTTTTCACCAGTTGGCGATCTCGCCGTCGGTTGCCCAATGTGAAACGGCGAGGGATTTCTTGGAGATTCTTGTTCTGCTGCACCTTGAGATCGATCTTTGGGAAGCACAGAACATCGTCTTCGCATTGGTTCATGATCGACCGCTCCCTGCGCATCTTGAGCGTCGCGTGACGCGGCCCTTGGCGCTGACTTCAGCGACTAGGAGCGCCATCGAGCGGCTCGCTCATGATGTCCATGTTAGTTTGGAACTTTACGAACAACCGCCGGCTTCAATTGGCGATGAGGATTCAACGAGTTCTGGCGGCAAGGCGGGTAAGAAGGCTAACGTTAAGGCGGTCGGTAAGGCTAGCTAACAGGATGTCCGCCAGGTGCTACATCTGTTTGCCGAGGACTCTCTTTGCTTCATTCCAGAGTTGATCCATTTCTTCGAGGTTTGAGTCCGATGGCGTCCGGTTGGATTCGTTGAGCTTTGACTCTATATAGTGAAAGCGTTCCGTAAATCGCTTATTCGTTGTTTGGATCGCTTGTTCCGGGTCGACCCTCAAGAAGCGCGCAAGGTTTACAATCGCAAAGAGTAGGTCACCCAATTCGTGAGTAATCTCTGTCTGATTGGCGATGATGCCATTCGCCGCATCCTGATCCGGTGAAGAGTGAACAGGCGCATCGACTTCATTCGCGCTCGCCTGAACTGCTTCTTCGAGCTCATCGATTTCTTCGCGAATTTTGTCGAACACGGGGGCGATATCCGCCCAGTCGAAACCGACACGCGCGGCCTTTGATTGGATGCGCTGCGCTCGTTGCAGGCCGGGGAGGTTTTTGGGGACTCCATCCAGTGCACTCGGTGGCTTTTCGTCTTTAGATTTCTTCTCCTGCCGCTCCTCGCGCTTGATCTGTTCCCAGTTCTTAAGGACCGTTTCTGCGTCGTCGGCGTCTGTATCTGCGAATACGTGGGGGTGACGTCGAATGAGTTTCTCACAGATCCCGCGATAGACGTCATCGATTTTGAAGTGGCCCTCGCATTCGGCCAAGGCCGAATGGAAGACAATTTGTAGGCCGAGGTCACCTAACTCAGCGCGCAATTCGTCGAAGTCGCGATCGTCGATTGCTTCACAAACCTCGTACGACTCTTCGATCACATAGGGTTTAAGGGAGTCGTGCGTTTGTTGCCGATCCCATGGGCAGCCCTCTTCGGAAAGAAGGCATCTCATGATCTCGACGAGTCGTCGAAACGGGTCACTATTGTCAGGCGGTGTTAGAGGCATCGTGTTGTCCGGTTAGGTAGGTGTGTCGCTTTGTGGAAACCCTATTGCTGACCTGATGTGAGTTTCAAGCCGATGATACTGGAGAGGAGTAGTATGATGAAAAACCCTCTCCAAAGTGTCGCTGGTTCGTCGTAAAGCCAAATGCCGAGTAGGGCAGTTCCGAGTGCTCCGATTCCGACCCACAC
>JAUIJJ010000068.1 GCA_030431385.1 bacterium
TGGGGGTATTTCTCCCCCACCTGGGTTGATATGGCGATGTTCGTCGGGAGCTTTGGTTTGTTCACGATGCTGTTCATGCTGTTCCTCCAGTTCATCCCCATGATCGCTATCGCCGAGGTGAAGGCAGTCATGCCATGGCCGCGCACTGGCAAGGATGTGGACAAGCTGATCCCCGCCGCGAACCGCGCCCCTTGGGCGAATCCGACGGTCGATCTGACTCCGGCCGCCAAAGAAGCTTCCGCTGAGGAAGCAGAAGTTAACGAAGACGCCGAACCTGGCGACGAGAAAGACAAGGAAGAGAACTAAGCAAGTCTGAACCAGTACCACGATTGACCGCTTAGAGAGCTGCTCCATGGAAGAAAAGAAAAAAGCCAAGCCCGCGAAGAAGCCCCAACTGTGGGGCGTGATGGCCGAGTTCGAGACTCCCCAGGAGTTGATCGCGGCTGCGGAAAAGGTCCGTCTCGACGGATACAAGAAATTCGACGCGTACACGCCGTTCCCGGTTCACGGGCTCGACGACGCGATGGGCATCCGCCGTACGATCCTCCCGTGGCTCGTCCTTGGCGCCGGGATCACCGGCTGCCTGACAGCCATCGGCCTCCAATGGTTCACCAATACCTACGACTATCCGTTCCTGATTAGTGGAAAGCCGATGTTCAGTCTGCCCGCTAACATCCCGGTGGCCTTCGAGCTGACGGTGCTTTTCTCTGCCAGCACCGCTTTCTTTGGGATGCTTGCCCTCAACCTGCTCCCCGAGTGGAGCTTCCCGGCCTTCAAGTCGGAACGCTTCCGCCGCGCAAGTTCGGACAGGTTCTTCATCATCATCATGGCTCGCGACGCTCGGTTCAATGAGAAGGAAACTACTGAATTCTTTGAGTTGATGGACCCGCTTTCCATCGAAAGAATTGAGGACTAACACGATGCCGAAGGGAATTTTTTACGCCGCAATCCTCCTGACGCTGCTTTCGTGGGTTCCACTGGCACTAGCGGTCCGAATGCGGGTGGAGAGTCGCACGACGCCGCGCATCCATATCTTCTTGGATATGGACGTGCAGTCGCACTTCAAACCCCAAGAAACGAACCCAATGTTTGCCGACAACCGCGCCATGCGGCCTCAGGTTCCCGGCACGATCGCGTTGGGCGAGCTGAAGGCTGACCAGCACCTCTATCGTGGAAAGATCGACGGCGAATTCGCTGATACGTTCCCGATGGATGTCACGATGGAGCTCCTCGAAAGAGGTAAGCAGCGGTACGACATTTACTGCGCGGTCTGCCACGGAGCGACCGGTTTTGGTGATGGTATCATCAACAAGCGCGCAGAGCTTCTCGCAGAATCAGGCGCCGGGTCCGCTTGGATCACGCCGTCAGACTATAGCTCCGGCGACGTTCCGGGCCGATCAGTTGGGCACCTGTACAACACGATCACCAACGGCCTGCGTACGATGCCCGCCTACGGTTCGCAGATTCCGACAGAGGATCGATGGGCGATTGTGGCCTACGTGAAAGCGCTCCAGCGGGCAGGGTCAGGGACGATCGACGATGTCCCCGCTGACCAACGCGAAGCGCTCAGCAACCAGATGGCCGAGGCAAAAGCAGCCGCCGAAAAGGCCGCAGCAGAAGAAGCTGCAGAAGCGGCCAAGGAAGCCGGCGACGGTACAGAAGCAACCCCGACGGAAACGTCGGCCAATGAAAATGAAGAGCAACACTCTACCAACTAGTAAGCAGGAGCTGTAACGTTGGCTCATCACGAGATCGACATCAAAAAAGAGAATCTCCATCTCGGAGACCTGAGCGGCAAGATCATGACCGCTGGCGGTGTCATCGCAGCCATCGGGATCCTCGCCATGATCGTTCTGTCACTGATCACCGGAGGCGAGAAGTGGGCCGGAGTGCTCGGCTTCGCTTGGTTGCTCAACAGCACTTTCATCATTAGCATCGCCTTGGGTGGACTCTTGTTCGTCTTCCTTCAGCATCTGACCCGTTCGGGTTGGAGTGCGACGGTAAGGCGGCTGGCCGAGCTCACCGCGATCACGCTGCCGATTCTGGGCCTCGTTTTGCTCCCGGTCCTGTTCTTCATGGGTTCGATCTACGAGTGGACCCACGAGCGCGAAGAGATCAGCCACTATATTGGCATCAAGGCGGCCTACCTCACGACCCCGTTCTTCATCCTCCGGGCGATTATCTACGTCGCGGTGTGGTCGGTACTTGCTCGCTTCTTCTACAAGACATCTCTAAAGCAGGACCAGACGGAAGACTGGCGTTTGACGCTCAAGATGGAGAGGGTCAGCCCACTCGCCACGATCCTGTGGGCGCTGACGGCCAGCTTCTTCGCCTTCGATTTCATCATGTCATTGGACTACCACTGGTTCAGCACGATCTTCGGGGTCTATTTCTTCGCCGGCAGCTTCATGGGATTCATGGCGTTCCTCGCGCTTGTCATCATCTTCCTCAAGAAGAACGGCCGGGCATCTAATGTCATCACGACAGAGCATACCCACGATGTCGGCAAGCTCCTCTACACCTTTATCGTGTTCTGGGCTTACATCGCGTTCTCTCAGTACATGCTGATCTGGTACGCCAACGTGCCTGAAGAGACCTCCTGGTATCTGCGTCGGCAGACTGAAGGGTGGACGATCTACGGCGTGATCCTGATCTTCGGACACTTCCTGATTCCGTTCTTCGGCTTGATGTCTCGCTGGGTGAAGCGTAACGATAAGGCCTTGGCGTTCTGGGCTGGCTGGATGTTGGTCATGCATTGGATCGACCTGTACTGGCTGATCATGCCGGAGCTTGGCATTGGAGCCACCTCGGGGCTGGCCTTCATCAGCATCTGCGGCGCTGTCGGATTCAGCGCGCTGTTCGTCACGATCCTGGCGCACGTCGCCAAGAAGCCGTCACTGGTCGCCCTGCGCGATCCACGATTCCAAGAATCTCTCGCATTCCACAACATCTGAGGAAGGCAACTAGCAACGGAACGGTATCATGGCCTATCGCGAAAAACTAAATGCCGGCGCTCTCTGGTTGATCGGAACATCAACGATCATCCTCACCGTCGTGACTATTGTCGGGCTTCAAGCCTACTTCTGGTATGTGGAAAAGGCTGAGTGGAACGAGAAAGTCGTGACCGTCGACTACACGGAGATTTCAACGATCCGAGCCAACGACGTGTTCAAGGTTAACAATTACGGAATTGCGAGCGTAGAGGCAGGCACATACAGCCTCCCCGTCAGGAACGCCATGGCGGAGATCGCTGAGAAGTACTAGCCAAGGAAGAGAATCGCAGGCCCCGCAATGAGAAGCAGAATCGCCACAGCACTCCTCCTTCTGCTCAGCATATCCGTCACGGCGATGGTCGCGGGGCAGCAGCCGATCTCCGGTCTTGCGCCGAAGGAAACGAGAGGAGTTGGCATCGAGGAGCACGTAGGGGATTTTCTCCCTCTCGACGCACAGTTCCGAGATGACCAGGGGCGAAAGGTAACGCTCGGCGACTATTACGAAGATGGCAAACCCGTCGTCGTTGTCCTCGCCTACTACCGCTGCCCGATGCTTTGCGGCCTTGTCCTCGACGGTGTTGTCGACAGCGTGAAGGACATGAAGTGGACGGCCGGTGACGAGTACCAGATCGTGGTCATCAGCATTGACCCGAAAGAGAAAGTGAAAGTTGCCCAGTTTAAGAAGCAGGAACTGGTCGAGAGCTATGGGCATGAAGGCTCAGAGGACGGTTGGCATCTCCTCAGCGGCGACCAGAAAAACATCGACGCGGTAACGGAAGCGATCGGCTTTGACTACCAGTATCTGCCGAACCGGGACGAATACTCCCACGCAGCCGCGATCTATGTAACGACCCCAGAGGGAAAGCTCTCGCGCTACCTCTACGGGATCAAATTCGACCCGGAGACGATTCGACTCTCCATGGTCGAGGCAGCAGCGGGGGAAGGCAGATCGACGCTCGATCAGATCATCCTGTTCTGCTTCCACTACGACGCCACCGAAGGTAAGTACGCGGTCGCGGCGATGAATGTGATGAAGGGCGGAGGAGTCCTGACGATGATCCTGCTCGGCGGCATGTTGACAATGTACTTCTGGCACGAGCGGTTGAAGGCCAAAACCGACGCCAAGACTGGCGACAACCATAACCCGGCGACAGCCCATTAGGGTCAGTAGTCGGCACGAAAACTTTCAGGAGCAATTTCGTTGATCACCGAAAGCCTCACATCAGGACCGATCAACCCGGCGACGTTCCTCGGCCAGGGTGTCTGGATGCCCCCGCAGGCCTCGACTTACGCTGGCAGTGTGGACGGGTTGTGGAATCTGATTTTCTGGTATTCCACGTTTTTCACGGTATTAATCATGGCTCTCGTGATCTTGTTCGTAGTGCTCTACCGTAAGCGCCCCGGTCACAAAGAGCAAAAAACCGCCAGCCACTCCCTGCCCCTCGAATTGTTTTGGACGATCCCGCCGTCGCTCTTCCTCGTGGTGTTCTTTTTCTGGGGCCTGAATACATACCTCGATATGAACACTCCCCCGGAGGACTCCTACCAAATCCACGTCACCGCGATGAAGTGGAATTGGAACTTCACCTATCCAAACGGTGTCATTACGGATGAACTCCACGTGCCGGTCGATACGCCGGTCACGCTCACCATGGAATCCTCGGACGTCATCCACAGCCTTTTCATCCCGGCGTTCCGCGCCAAGATGGACGTGGTCCCGGGGCGCTTCCAGAAGATGTGGTTCGAGGCCACAAAGACCGGGGAGTACCACCTCTTTTGCACCGAGTACTGCGGCACCGAGCACTCCTCCATGACCACCTTATGCGTCGTTCATACCGACGAAGATTTCGAGGCCTGGATGGAAGTCGCCAAGGATCCGTATCACGACGCGGAAGGCGAACCGATCCCTATGCGCGATGTTGGCGAGCTCTTCTACAACCGCTTCGGATGCGCCCAATGCCACAGCCTCGACGGATCAGTACTCCAAGGTCCCAGCTTCCAGGGTCTCTGGGGCAAAGAAGAGCGTATGACCGACGGAGCAACAATGACCGTTGACGAGAACTACGTCCTGCAATCGATCTGGGAACCCAATGCCCACGTAGTTGAAGGGTATCAGGCGGTCATGCCGACGTTTAAGGGCAAGATGAGCCAAAAAGATGTTACTGCCATGATCGAATTCATGAAGACCATCGAGTAGCGCGAACAGCGACGAATTTCAGGAGTATTTATTCAGATGGCGACAACGACAGCGGTAGGACTCGATACGTCCACCAGAAATTATATCACGGAGAGCAAGGGCATCAAGTCTTGGCTCCTCACCGTCGACCACAAGCGCATCGCAATCATGTACCTGATTTCGGTACTGAGCGCGTTTTTGATTGGCGGAATTGCTGCCGTGCTGATCCGAACCGAGCTGGCCGAGCCCGGAATGCAGCTCATGACATCAGACCAATACAATCAGGTCTTCACGCTCCACGGCGCGGTGATGGTGTTTATGTTCATCATTCCCGGCATCCCTGCTGTCTTTGGAAACTTCGCACTACCGATCATGATCGGGGCAAAAGATGTGGCCTTCCCCAAGATCAACTTGCTCAGTTGGTACTTTTGGCTCGCGGGGACGCTCTTTGCCATCGCGTCGCTCCTGATCAACAGCGCCGACACCGGTTGGACGTTCTACACACCCTACTCGACCGAGACTGAGACCGCCGTTTCTACCATCCTCTTTGGCGCGTTTCTATTGGGATTCAGTTCTATCTTCACTGGACTCAACTTTATCGTCACGATTCATAAACTGCGCGCTCCGGGCATGACTTGGTATCAGCTGCCTCTGTTCTGCTGGAGCCTGTACGCGACTTCGGTGATCCAGATCCTGGCGACGCCGGTGCTGGGCATCACACTTTTGCTGGTAATGGTCGAGCGCTTCATGGGCGTTGGCATTTTCAACCCCGCGCTTGGGGGCGATCCGGTTCTGTTCCAGCACTTTTTCTGGTTCTACTCACACCCTGCGGTTTACATCATGATCCTCCCGGGTATGGGAGTCGCCAGCGAGGTGATCTCGATCTTCAGCCGCAAGCACATCTTCGGCTACAAGTTCATCGCTTGGTCCAGCGTAGCGATCGCGATCCTTGGCTTCTTCGTTTGGGGTCACCACATGTTCGTCAGTGGCCAGTCGAAGATGGCCGGCCTCGTGTTCAGTGCGATCACGTTTAGTGTCGCGATCCCTTCGGCGATCAAGGTCTTCAACTGGATTTCGACGATGTATAAAGGGAACATCCATTTGGAAGCGCCGATGTTGTACGGTTTGGCGTTCATCTTCCTCTTCACCATCGGCGGCCTGACGGGCCTCTTCTTGTCGACCCTGGCGACAGACGTCCACCTCCACGATACATACTTCATCGTCGCGCACTTCCACTACGTGATGGTCGGGTCGATGATGATGGCATTTTTTGCCGCCATGCACCATTGGTGGCCTAAGATGTTCGGCGTTATGTATAACAAGAAGCTCGCGATGTGGGCATGGGGATTGGTGTTCTTTGGGTTCAACCTCACCTTCTTCCCGCAGTTCATCATGGGTGCGAAGGGAATGCCTCGCCGCTATGCAGATTACATCGATGAGTTCGCTAACTACCACAGGCTCTCAACTGCAGGTTCCTACATCCTGACCGTTGGTATTGCCATGATGGCCGTGTACTTCTACCGGTCTTTGAAGAACGGCAAGCGCACTTCCCACAACCCATGGGGTGGCGGTTCTCTTGAATGGCGGACAAGCTCGCCTCCTCCGCACTTTAACTTTGATGAAGAACCCACACCCTTGGACCCGTATAACTTCGATGATCTGGTTTACAGCGAAGAGGACGAAGGCTACGTAGGCCACAGGCTGGCCCACGAAAGCGAGTTGCATTGAGTTATATCGCCATTGAACGACTGAAACGGAGGAAGTTCGGTGTCTGAACACCACCACCACGATAACCCTCACGTCCAACATCACTTTGTGGACATGGACCAACAGATGGAAGCCGGGAAGCTGGGCATGTGGCTGTTCCTTGCGACCGAAGTGCTCCTGTTCGGTGGCCTCTTTGCTGCCTATGCGATCGGTCGTGCGCTTCACCCGGAGGCGTTCGAGTACGGGGCCAGCAAGCTGGATCGCGTCATGGGCGGCATCAACACCCTGGTGCTCATCTTCAGCAGTTTCACCATGGCCTGGGCCGTTCGCGCAGCTCAAAAGACTCAGAATCAACTCTGCGCCATCCTACTCGCCATCACTTTCGTGTGTGGCTGCGGATTCATGGGCATCAAGTACTTTGAGTATAGCGCAAAGTTCGAGCACGGCTATCTTTGGGCTGCCGGAACCGGTAAGACTGCGAGCGTGTTCGAACCGAAGACGCCCTACTCCTCTCAGACACTCATGGCACGACAAGCCGCACGCGACGCAAATGGCGTCACTTCGGATCACCACGGCCCGTCCGACGACCACGGTTCCGAAGAAGGTGCTTCCCACGATGAGAGCACTGATGAGCACGCGACTGACGATTCTTCTCACGCCACGACCGAAGACCACGGCGCCGAGGAAGCAAGCCACGACGAACTTCCGGAAGAGGAAGTCGTTCAAACCGCTGCCGGCCACTCTGCAGTCAGCGACATTCCCGAGGATGAACGCTCGACCCTCGCACCAGCCGCCCAAGGACCGACCGGTGCGGTGGCAGAACTGACCGTTCCCGGAACCGTCGATACAAGCAAGTACAAGCTCTACGTCCGAGATGAAAAGGTCGACAGCGGCGATCACGGTCACGATGCTCCGCCCTTTGCTCACCTCTTCTTCGGTATCTACTTCGTCATGACTGGACTACACGGTATTCACGTTTTCTTGGGCATGGGTGTGATCGGGTGGCTGTTCTTCCGAGCACTTCGCAACGAATTCAGCAGCAAGTACTACGCGCCAGTCGACATTGGCGGCCTCTATTGGCACTTGGTCGACTTGATTTGGATTTTCCTGTTCCCACTGCTCTATCTCATCTAACGAAAGGAGAGTTCAGGAGATGGAAAGCACTGCCGCCTCCCCTCTCGCCACAGCCAATGAAGATGACGCCCACGAGGATGGCCACGTTCACGTCGTCCCGATGTGGATTCTGGTCTCTGTCTGGGTCACCCTCATGATCCTGACCGTCGTCACAGTGGCTGCGTCCTGGATCGATCTTGGAGTTTTCAACATCTGGCTTGCGATGCTGATCGCGACAGTCAAAGCAGGAGTCGTTGGGCTCTTCTTCATGCACTTGATCTGGGATAGGCCCTTCCACTCGTTCATCCTGATCGCATCTCTGTTCTTTGTTTTCATACTCATCGGGATCGCGATGATGGACAGTTTCCAGTATGAACCGAACGTCGAGCTGTACAGAGAAAGTACGGAGATCGTCGCGCCTTGATTGGTCTCCTCCACTATCCACCGGAGAAACCAGACCAGCCCGACGATTGGCGCAACAAAGACCATCACAACCCGGAGGCTGGCGCCTTCGGGTTGTTTCTTTTTCTGGCATCGTTGACGATGTTCTTCGGTGCCAGCCTTCTGAGTTTTCTGATTGTCAGATCACGTTTCGAAACCTGGCCACCGCCGGACATGCCTCCACTTCCGAGTGCGATGTGGCTCTCGACCATCATTCTGGCTTTCAGCAGCTATTCAATGCAGCGCGCATTGAACGCGATTCGAAGAGACCGGACACGAGTCTTCAGCCGATCAATGATCGTGACGGCAGTTCTCGCACTGGCGTTTCTGATCGTGCAGGCCTTCAACTGGTACGCGATCCTGGAGGCCAACACCGCCGTTAAATCAACGATCTACGGCTTTACGTTTTTTGTTCTGACAGGCCTTCATGCGCTGCATGTGATTGGTGGTATCGTGCCAATTTGGGTCGTCACTCGCCGTGCGAACACTGGCCGTTACTCTGCAAAAGACCACGATGGCGTCCGGCTCTGTGCGTACTATTGGCACTTTTTGGGGGTCGTTTGGATCATTCTGTTCGTGGCACTTTTTCTGATCAACTAGGCCTGATGCCTAGCACTCGATGATGTTCACGGCCAGTCCGCCGCGACTGGTTTCCTTGTACTTCGTCTTCATATCCGCACCGGTCTCACGCATCGTGATGATCACCTTGTCGAGGCTTACGAAGTGCGAACCATCGCCGTTGAGGGCCATTCGCGCTGCGTTGATCGCCTTGATCGCGCCCATCGCGTTTCGTTCGATGCAGGGAATCTGGACTAACCCGCCGATGGGGTCACAGGTCAGCCCCAGGTTATGCTCCATGCCGATTTCGGCAGCGTTTTCAACCTGGCCGACAGTCCCACCCATCACCTCGCAAAGGGCACCAGCGGCCATCGAGCAAGCAACTCCGACCTCACCCTGGCAACCGACCTCTGCACCACTGATCGAGGCGTTTTCCTTGTACAAAATCCCGATCGCCCCCGCAGTGAGGAGGTAATTGACGATCTGCTGCTCACTGAATTCTTCGCAGAACTTCCAATAGTAGTGCATCACCGCCGGAATGATCCCCGCGGCTCCGTTCGTTGGCGCGGTCACGACCCGCCCGCCTGCCGCGTTCTCCTCGTTCACTGCAATGGCGAAGAGACTCACCCAATCCATCACGTCGAGCGGATCAGTTCCGCCGCGAGTTTTCCGAGCTTCCAATTGTTCGAGCATCCGTGGCGCGCGCCGCCTGACGTTTAAGCCGCCGGGCAACTCACCCTTCGTACCGAGACCTCTCTCGACGCACTCCTTCATCACTTTCCAGATTGCCAGCAACCCGCCATGAACCTCTTCCTCTGTGCGCCACACCTTTTCGTTTTCCATCATGATTGAGGAAATCGACTTCGACATTCGGCTACAGTTTTCGAGAAGGTCAGACGCTGTCTTGAAAGGATGGGGAAGCTGCGTTTCGTCTCGAGTGAGCTTGTCCTCCCCTGCCGTCTCGGAGTTCACCACGAACCCACCACCGATCGAGTAGAAGACCCGCTCGTCGATTGGAGTCCGATTTTCGTCGAAGGCGATGAACCGCATGCCGTTGGAGTGGAGAGGCAGACGTTTCGTTCTGTTGAAAATGAGCTGTTTCTTCTCTTCGAAGGCGACCTCGCGGCGGCCGAGGAGTTTGAGCTTTTTGCCATCGCGAATCGCCGAAAGCCGCTCCTCGATTGTCGTCACATCGACCGACTCTGGAGTTTCGCCCTCGAGACCAAGAAGGACTGCCTTGTCGCTTCCGTGCCCTTTTCCTGTCAGGCCAAGAGAGCCGAACAGCTCGCAATGAACGCCGTGCGTTTTCCCCAGCTTCCCTTCTTGCTCGAGCCGCTGGACGAACCGCGTCGCCGCACGCATCGGCCCCACAGTGTGTGAACTGGAAGGTCCGATACCAATCTTGAAAAGATCAAAGACACTAATGGCCATGTGGGGAAGCTCCTTCGCTCTCGAAACGGTAGGAATCGGAGCGGTCCAACGCTACCGGATTCCGAAGCTCTCGCGGCACTTATCGCTCTACTGACCGCCGGTTCCGGAAAGCTGGCGATTCTCACCGGAGCTTTTGTCTGAGCTGTTCTCGGCGGAATCGGGAGCGGGGATTCTCTCCTCGGGATCCGGATCATCGCCCTTGGAGTTCTCCGGAAGGACTTGTTTTTTGACCATTTCTGTCAGAGCTACGAGGTAGCTGGGGTGGGACCTGTGGTCAGTTGGAGGTACGCGCTCAGGGGGGGCGAGCGGTTCGGTTTTGTTGAGCTTCCACTCCCGGACAAAATAGGTTTCTTTCAGTTCCTGCCGAGCAATCGCGCGGAGGTGATGCACAATCCGGTCAAACACAACGATGTATCGGAGGAAGAACATCGCGGCAACCGCCCCCTCCTCCATCTGCTCAATCTGGGACTCGAGTTCTTCCTTAACGATCTTCGACTGCTTCTTATATGCCTTCCGCAGTTTCAAGACCCGCTGCGCCTTTTCCCGGTAGTCGGGAAGCGTCGGGTCGATTGACTCCATCGTTGTGTTCAGCATGTCCACGACAAGGTTCGCGAGGTCCAACAGTTCAAGCATGCTCTCGTCGTCGAACCAGATATTCTTGTGAATCTTGATCCGCGAGAGTGTCCCGATCGTCTCGATGTGATCGCCGAGCCGTTCGACTGAATTCGAGACGATGATGAGTCGCTGAAGCAACATGACCTGTCGCGGGCTGAGGCGTCGCTCGCCGATCTGAGCAACGTAGTTATCGACCTGAGACTTGATGAGGTCGACGGCTTGCTCCTCTTTCTCGACCCGCTGGAACAGGGCGGGATCGAGAGCCACGAGCCCATCGAGAGAACGCTGAAGCATTCCCGACGTGATGTTGGCCGCACGGCGTAGTTCCTTAATCACCGCGAGGATCGCCATTTCAGGAGTCGGAATCAGCGACGGGTCGAGGTGAGAAACATCGTTTTCGTTCCCCTTTGTTGGAACCATCTTCTCGATCATTTTTGCGAACAGCGGACAAAGGGGCAGCAGCAGCAGAGTGTTGATGAGCTGAATTCCAGTGTTCAGGTTCGCAACCTGTCGCACGAGATTCCCCGACAGTTTGGGCACTGCCCACATGTAAAAGCCTGTCATCGCGATAGCCAGAATGGACCCGACCACATTAAACATGAGGTGTGCGATGGCCGCTCGCTTGGCGTTGGCAGAAGTGCCGATGGCGCTAATGAGCGTCGGCGTGCAAGTCCCGATATGTGCACCGAGGATAAAGGGGATCGTCTGTTCCAAGTTGGTAATGATTCCCAAAGAAGCCAGTGAAAACACCAGCCCGATCGTCGCGCCACTGCTTTGCAGCAGCGCAGTCAGAAGCGTCGCCACGAGCGTTCCGAGAAGCAGCCCCTCCATGGTGGTGGCATCGATCATCGCCAACCCGTCCATGAGAATCTGACTGTTCTTCAACGGACCCATCGCCTGCTTCATGACCTCCATTCCCAAGAACAGAAGGCCGAAACCGAGGATCACCAAACTGACATTTCGCCAGACCCGTGAGCGTGTCACGATCCTCGCGAATATGGCGATACCGAGAGCGAGAAAACAGTAATGCCCGATATCGAAGGCGATGATTTGCATCGAGAGAGTGGTGCCGATATTGGCTCCGAAGATCAGTCCTAGCGAATGCGAAAATGCAAGTATACCAGCGTTTACAAATCCCACGATCATGACTGTGGTTGGACCGCTATGGACGAGTGCGCCGCTAATCGTTCCGCCGGCCACACCGTAGACCTGTCGCCGAGTGAGTTTTCCGAGCAGCGACCGAAGCTGAAAACCAGCAAGCTGCTGCAGAGCATCGACCATCAACTCCATTCCGAAAAGGAATAGCGCTAACCCACCGGCCGTCATCATGAGGGCCAGACTATAATCAACACCGCTGGTAATGATCGTTCTCCTTCAGTTGCCTCGGATGATCTGACGCCATCCGACCAACCCCCCACCGTGCCGATGTAGCCCCTCCAAAGCAAGGTCATTCCTCGATTCCCCTCTAAATCAAGGGGGAATCGGCCACTCGCAGAGAATCATAAAGAGGTTTGGCGGTCCGACTATTTGACCTGTAATGGGTGATGCATCTCGTTTTGGTTTTTAGGAACTTCCCGTCTTTGGCTTCGAG
>JAUIJJ010000069.1 GCA_030431385.1 bacterium
CGAAGGTCCGGCATGGGCACTCACGCAGGCGCTCGACTTTCACGATACGCTCCTTGAGTTCAAGGAATCTGGCAAGCCTCTGTACGCGAGTTTCGATTCCGCCGGGCTTGGTGTTTACCCCGTCGCCACCGCTGCCGACGAGATCATCATCCCCCCGGTTGGCGGGCTTGATCTCATTGGTATGAACGCAACGATGTTCTACTACAAGGGTCTGCTCGAGAAGCTTGGAATCGAAGCCGACGGTGTGAACACCGGCAAATTCAAGGATGCGTTTGATCCCTACATCCGCGACACAATGGGCGAGGGAACACGCATCCAAATCACAGAACTCATCGAAGACCTCTTCGGTGCGGTCGTTACTGAGGTCGCCGAGAACCGCAACATCAGCGAAGACGAGGCGTTCGAGATTCTCACGCTCGGCCCCTACACGAGCAATCGCGCTCTGGAAGTCGGTGCCGTCGATCGGGTTCAGTACCTGAGCGACTTCTACGCTGACCTTGAGGATGAACTCGATCGGACGCTGACCTTCGATGAGAGCTACGGCTCGAACGACAAGAAGGAAGCGCCGAACTTCATGGCCCTGCTGATGGGCAGCTTTTCCGCCGATACAAAGGCCGTGGACTCTGACCCGAAGGTCGCCGTGGTATATGCAATCGGACCGATCATCGACGGTTCAGTCGACAAGAGCAACCCTTTCGCTTCACAGGAGGCCATCGCCAGCGAGGACTTCCTGGATCTCCTCGATGAAGTGATGGAAGAAGAGGGCCTTGAGGCCATTGTTCTTCGCGTCGATTCGCCCGGCGGCAGCGCCATCGCGAGTGACCGGATCTGGAACCGCCTCGAAGAGATTCAAGACGGCGGAGTTCCGGTTGTCGTAAGCATGGGCCGCGTTGCAGCGAGTGGCGGTTACTACATCAGCATGGGCGCGGACAAAATCTTCGCTGAGGCAACAACGATCACCGGCAGCATCGGTGTCGTGGGCGGCAAGTTCGCACTCGGTGGTGCTTACGAAAAGCTTGGTGTCGCCAGGCACTCGCTCTCCATCGGCGATCACGCCGGGTTCTACAATGAGTCACGCCCTTGGAACGATGAAGAGAAGGAATTGCTCAACCATCACCTCGATGACATCTACAACACGTTTACGTCCAAGGCTGCGGACGGCCGTGGCATGACTCAGGAGCGCATCAAGGAACTCGGTGGCGGGCGCGTTTGGAGTGGCATCGACGCATTCGACCTCGGCCTTGTCGACGAGCTTGGTGGTCTAGACGACGCTATCGCATCGGCTCGGGAAATGGCAAACGCAGAGGACGCCAAGATCGTCGATTTCCCGAAGGAAATGGACATGATGGAATTCCTGGAGAACGCGCTTTCCGGCAACGTGAGCACGAGCGGCTTGTTCACCAGTGGTATCGAGAGCCTTCCGGCCTTCAAGGCTGCGAGCCTCCTCGTTCCTGAGAAGCACCTCAAGCATCTGTTGTTCATGATCAACGGAATGCAGAGCGGCAACAACGTCATGCTCGTGATGCCGTACTCGATCGATATTCAGTAAGGCAGGGTCGCAAGACCTCCTTTCAAAGGGTCCCCGGGAAGGCTGTGTGGAGCCTCCCCGGGGAGTTTTTTGTCTGGCGACGGATGCCATTGCCCCGGGCGGCGCGTGCTGATGTACGGTTCGCTCATGGATGATAAACGGCCGCCGCGCGTCGAGCTATTCGGTTTCTACTATTTAGGATTCACGCCCGAGGGAATCTACAAGTTCCCCAACGCCCATCATGTGGGCGCGTACTATCGCGTGAGCGCCGATGCGGTGCTGCGGTGGCTGGAAGAGTATCGGATCGACCCGGCCTCGGTTGGTCGTCGGACGGTCGAGCTTTCGCGGGTCAGTGTGGACATCCAACTCGAAATGGATGAAATGTCGACCGAGGAAATTCTGGCGCGCATTGCCGAGGCGATGGCGGAGTACGACGAGGCGTCCGATGGCCGTCGGCCATGGAGCGACGGCCCGATTCGCTGATTCTCACTACACCTTTTTCTACGATCATTGATCTTTAGTCGCGGCCTGGCGATACGCGCTCAGGACATCGACTCGGCTGACCATGCCGATGATCTGTCGGCTTCCCGGTTTCTCGACGACGGGAATTCCGTCTGCGTCGGTTGTGCTGAAGATGTTGAGAGCCTCGCTTGCCAACGAATCAGGATACAACATGGGTGGGTGCGTGTCGGCGGCGTCGGAGGCGATAATCGCCGCACCGAGGTCGCCGAGATTAAGGACGGCTCGCAGATCGTGCGTCGAGATCATCCCCACCAAGTGGCCACCCTCCCCAACGACAGCGAAGGCGTCGTCGTCGCTCGTGCTGAGCGCGTCGAGCACTTGGTTTAACTCGTCTTCGGGTGAGAGAGTCGTGAATCTCTTGCTCATAATCTTGGCGATTGGAACCCTGGAAAGCGGGTCCACGACTTTCTTCATGGCTTCCTCGACGTCGAAACCGTCGCGGAGGAGCGACAGCGTGTAGACGCTTCCCTGCCGGAATGACGCGGCGACAAGCGCGCTGAGCGATACCGTGAGAATGAGCGGAGGCATCAGCCGATAATCAGCACCGGTGATCTCGTAGATGATCAGAAATGCCGCGATGGGAATGCCGAGCGCGCCGCAGACACATCCGGCCATCCCGACGAGTGCAAAGATCGGGATGGCAGGGGAAAAGTTCGGCGCGAAGTAATTGCAGAGGATTCCCAGCCCTGCGCCGATCATCGCTCCGGTGACCATCGCAGGCGCGAATGAACCACCAGTGCTGCCGGAACCAAGGGTCAGGCTCGTCACGAAAATCTTCACGACGGCGATGAGGAGAAACTGGCACGCAGGTATGAGCAGCGCCATTTGCGCGAAGCCGAACTCTTCCAGGATTGCGTCGTTCACGAACATGTAGCCCTCGCCGATAACAGTCGGGAAGGCGAGGCCGACCAAGCCAACGCCCAGCCCTCCGAGAGCGGGCTTCATCCACGTCGGCATCTTGAGAGATTGGAAGAAGTCGTGAGCTTTGTAGAGCGCGTAGACGAGCAGTGCTCCGCCGAGCCCCGTGACAATTCCGAGCAAACTGAACATCGCTGCCTGACCGAAGCCGAACTGCACAGTGTCCATCAACTCGCTCTGAAGGAACTGTTGCAGAAATGGAAAGACGGGCGTGTTGGGTAGGAGCGCCTCGCTGGTCATCGACGCGATGAGCGCAGCGATCACGACAGGGCCGAAGGTGCGGACCGCGAAGTCGCGCATGATGAGCTCCAGCGCCAGAAACACTCCGCCGATGGGTGCATCGAAAATCCCCGCGATGCCCGCCGCTGCTCCGCAGCCGATCAAGGTGCCGATACGCTCGCGTGATAGCTCGCCCTTGCTACCGACGAAGGACCCAATCACCGCGCCGATCTCCATGATTGGTCCTTCAGGACCACACGAGCCGCCGCTTGTTATTGTGATGATTGATGAACTGGACTTCACGGCCATCGATGGGGGGAGGTTCACGTGTCCGGTCGCGACGGCCTTCATGACGCTGGGAACTCCGTGACCCCCTCTTAAGTTCAGGACTTTGTAAATGAGGAGGCCAACAATGAGCGCCCCGAGGAACGGCAAGGAAACCTGAAACAGCGCCGCAAAGGGGTGCGCGGTAATCGAGGAGAGCGAGAACGGCGAGGTCGTTCCGTGGCTAAAGAAGACTTCGTGACTGGCGTAAATCAGGAAGCGGAAGAGTGCGGAGATCGCGCCCATGATCAGGCCCGTAAGTGCGGCCAGAAGCACCATATAGATGCGCTCGTCATTGCGAGTGAACTTACCTAGCAACGCGCGAATGGTTGCAAAGATCCGGGTCAACGCGTCGGGTTCATCAATCGAAGGCCCTATCAACGTGCTTGCCTTAGGGAGTTCAAGATTCGAGCGGCCTGTCGTTTTCTTAGCCAATGATGATCTGGTGTCCCTTGCGTTGAATCGGGTCACGCTCGGCCGACGTCTCGTCGCGATCACTCTCGTCTGCACGGTTGAGCGGCAGGAGAAGAGTCATGGTCGTGCCGACTCCGAGCTCACTCTTGGCCTCGATCGTGCCGCCAAGATTTCTTGCCAGGCCATAGCTTACGGACAAACCGAGCCCTGTCCCCCGACCTTCGGTTTTGGTTGTGAAGAACGGATCAAAAATTTTCTCGAGGTGATCGCGGCGAATTCCCGCTCCGTTGTCCGAAACGGCGATGGCGATTTGTGGTGTCGACTTCCCGATGATGCTCGTGCGCAGGGTGATCTGTCCGCCTTCGCCGCACGCATCGTTGGCGTTGCGCAGGAGGTTAATGACGATCTGCCGTAGATAATCGCCACACAACATCACAATACCGATTCTATCGTCCAGCTCTGCAACCAAATCGACGTGCTTTTGGTGAAACGTATGGCGAAACAGCTCCACCATTTGCCTGAGTTCCAGGTTCACATCCAAAGGAGAAATGACCGGCTGTTGAGGCGCGTTGATCTTGCGCAATTGGTCGACTATTCGCGCGATACGCTCGATTTCCTCCCCGATAATGATCAAGCCCTCGCGGGACATTTCCGAATCCTGAGTCGTCGGCTTCGGGTTCATGAACTGAGTCTGCAAAAGCTTGATGTAGTTCTTGATGATGGAGAGCGGGTTATTGATTTCATGAGCGACGTTAGCGGCGATCTCGCCGGCCGCCGCGAGCTTCTCCGTTTTGAGAAGTTGTTGCTGAGCGCGTTCCAGTTCGCTCGTGCGGTCGCGCACCAGGTGTTCCAACTGATCAGCGAAGCGGGCTTGTTGGTGGTAGAGGTGACTGTGCTCGATGGCGATGGCGATGTTTTCAGAGATGCGTCGTAGGATGTCGATGTCCTGCGTGCGAAACGACGACGCGAGCCGATCTTCCAGCAGCAGCACGCCGACCGGTCCCGTCGTCGTTACAAGCGGCACGATACAAATGTGCTTGGGCTCTTCTGGCTTGAGCAATTGTTCGAGCTGGCGGGGGCCGTCTGGTTCGATGAGGTAGATCGTCGGCTCGCCTGTCGCGATGGTGCCTTTGACCAGTGAATCCTCGATGACAATTTGACGTGCCTCTGCTTGAAGCTCGGAGGGCCACGACCATACAATCTCGACAAGCTTCCTGTCTTCCGACACGAGGCCGAAGCAAATTCGTTCGCACGGCACCACATTGCAGATTTGTTCCGTGATGTTTCGGAAGATCAGCTCGAGGTCGAGTGAACGATTTACGGACTTGGCGACTTCATAGGTGATGGCTAACTGCTGGGCTTTGTCGTCGAGTTGCAGCAGCTTGTCGGCGAGGGTTTGGTAGGACTTCTGTAGGATCTCGGCCATGCGGTTGGCAGAGTCGGCGAGTTCCTCGAGTTCGTCGCCAGTGCGCAGGTCCAAGCGGTGCTCAAGGTCGCCGAGCTCAAACCTGCGGAAGCCAGCTCTCAGCTGGCGAATCGGGTTCACCATCTTCATTGAAAGCCAGATTCCGAAAGCTCCCACGAAGGCGACAAAGATGACGCCGAAAAGTGCGATGCGCCAGATGCCGTAGGAGATGGCGGCGGTCGCGGTTTGCGTGTTGATGCGTTGGAGGAGCACCCAACTGGTTTCCCGGCCAGTGGGTCGCGTCAGACCCTCGATAGCGCCGGTGCGCAGGTACACCCAGTACTCGCCCTCGCCGGCGCGAATCACGCCATCGGGATTGTTGAATTCCGCGCGGCGCTCTTGGAGCAAGAGGTCGAGGGAGTTGCTGATCGACGAGCTACTAATCGCGCCGTGTCGTGTTGAGAGGATGTGGACGCGTTCTTGGCCAATCGAGAGATCGCCGCCGAAGCTGCCCTCGAGGTCTCTGATCTCAACCTGGCGGGCGACCCAGGGGGCGCGATCTGCGGGGACGCCGCGAAGGTCGACCCGGCCGAGCAGCCAAAACTGAATCTCCCTCGGCGACTCGATGGCTATCTCGACGCCGCAAATAGGTTCGGTGACATTGCGTTGGATCGCCCCGAACAGTGCCTTGTGGGCTTCCTCGATTCCCGCTGCTGATTCGGCGGTGGGGGAGATCGGTCCAATGCGAATCGTTTTGTCGCCATGAAGGACATAGGTGGGCGTTACTTGTAGCATCGCCAGCAGGTCGGGATCGGCGGCGTGAACATCAGCCGGGGGAGTGGTGCCGGAGACGAGGCCCTCCACACCGGCCGTGAACGTAGGGTTTTCGACGAGTTGACGGAGACCCGTTGAGGCGGGGAGGATGCGGTCGCCGATTCGTTGGGCGTGTTCACTCAGCCTGGCCCGGCTTTGATCGATGATGTACGCACGGAGGGCAGTGACGCCGGTTGTGTAGGCGACCACAAGCGTCACGAGCGAAGGCACGAATGCAAGCGCGAGTACGATCAGTAGCGTTTTGCGCCTCAGGCTGAAGCGTTTCCTCATGGCGAGGGCCTCCGAAACAGTTGGGATTGTCCCGCGTCGGAGCCGTGCGGTCAATTCGCGCCTTCGAGGGGAAGCCCTCTGCCGCCAAGGCAACCACGTTCCTTTTATCAAGGCAGGTTAATGAATCGTACTCTTCAAATTGCACTCTGCGTCACTTTGGGGGTTGCCTCCCTGCTCGCGATGGCTTGTCGGAATGCGGATGGCGATGGCTCTGTCGATCCAGGAGGCGACGTCTTGCTCGCCGGGAAGTCGATTCAACAGGATGAGGCAGTCGTTCGCCCGCAGTTCTCAGAGGAGGAATTCATGGCAGAACGTCGAAAGATGATCGAGGCGATTTCCGCCCACGGCCTAGATGATCAAGAAGTCCTCGATGTGCTCGCGCGCGTGCCTCGTCACGAGTTCGTGAACCCCGAAGACATCGACTTCGCCTACCGGGACCAACCGGTTCCCATCGGTGAAGGGCAGACGATCTCGCAGCCGCTGATGGTGGCGACAATGACGAGCCTCGCTGAGGTCGGCGCGGATGACAGCGTGTTGGAGATTGGCACCGGCTCGGGATACCAAGCGGCGGTGCTCGCGGAAATGGCTCGGGAAGTCGTCAGCGTCGAGATCATCGGCACCCACGCGAAAAACGCTGCCGACCGACTCAAGCGCCTCGGCTATGAGAACATCTCTGTGATTCACGGCGACGGATACTTCGGGTGGGAGGAAGGTGCCCCGTACGATGCCGTCATCGTGACCGCCGCACCGGAAAAGATTCCGCAGGCTCTCATCGATCAACTGGCCCCCGGCGGAAGACTGGTGATACCTCTCGGAAAGTCAGGTTGGACGCAGAACCTCCTCCTCGTAAGGAAAGATTTGGACGGAAACTTGGAAGCCCGGAAAAAAGAATCTGTGCGCTTCGTCCCCTTCACGCGCGACAAACGCTGATCGGTCGATTTCTGCGGACGAGAAATTCGGTTGCGAAGAATCCCTTTTCGGGTATGAATGATGGCGGATGAATCGTGAATTGAGATCGGTACTGGAGGGTTTATGCCAGCCACATCAGACATCTTTCTCGCAGTCGGCGGAGTGTTCCTCGTCACATGGTACGGGATCTCGCGCATGGCAGGCAACCGCCCGGAACAGCGGACCCCGCCTCTTCCCGGATCGGCGCAATACCGCCAGTCCGCCCAGTTCGCCATCGCGGCAGAGTTCGCCGGAAACACTCCCTTAATCGAAACCCTTCCCGGCGGTTCTGTGTTCTGTCCCGATTGCCGCGTCGAGTTTCCCGCTGGCACGATCTACTGCGAGTGTGGCGCAGAAACCGCGGAGTTGGAAGACATCGACGACCCCATCCCTGATTTCGAGTTTCCCAAGGAAGACGAGGGGACACCCGGTCTCGGCCCGAGCGAGGACGGATTAGTGTGTATCTACATCGCGGAAAACACATGGAAGGCGTCGCTGCTGACGAGCATTCTTGAGAACAACGACATTCCTAGCGCGACCACCGGAAACGCGCCGGTTGCGCTGTATAGCTTCAGTTACTCGCCGATGATGGAAGTAAAGATCATGGTCCTCGAGACCGATGCCGAGCAAGCCCGCGAGTTGATCAAAACCTATCTGGGTTCAGGCGTCGACTAAATGTCTCAATGCTCTCTCGGATCGCTTTCTGGTCAGTTTCCGGTGTCAGTGCCTCCGACTCGGTAGTAAACCGCATCCTTCTGCGTGTCTGCTCGAGAACCATCTTCAACCCAAACAGCGACGAACTGACCTTCACGAATGTCCATGCTGCCTTCTTCCGGTTCAGAAGTGCTACCGTTTTGCAAGTCAACTGTTTGAGTTCTGCCTGAGCCGTCTAGATGAGTCATCGTGACAGGAAATCCATTGGACTTGCTTTCAGATGTCCACGCGAACGCGAATCCGTTGTTGCCTGGGTTGTAGCGCGCTGAGATCAGTTCTGAGATGTCAGAGTTACTCGCGTCGATGTCCACTGCAATGCCGGAAACCGGTGCGTTCGAGCTATCGAAGAACGTCGCCCAAGCGGTTTCATCAGAGCCATCAGGAGCGTCTTCGACTTCGTAGGCGATTGCCCACTCTCCCGTGGGGGCCACGACGACTGCCGGGTTACCAAGCGAATCCGCACCGACGAGATTCGAAGCCGGTACAGGAATTGAATCTCCGGAGATCGCATTGAGGGCCGAATCAAAGAGCCGGTAGTTTACATCCTCGTCATCGGAGTACCGGGTTGTCCGAGCGTCCTTCCACACAGCGTAGACCGTGTCAGTGGCCAAAGCTCCTGAGCGTCGGATTGCGACCTTGGGATGCTGTTGATCACCTGAAGTCGAACTGGCAATCGAGACGGCACCTGAGGAGATTTCTTCGCCTGTTGCTGCATAATGACGCATGCGCACACCGTCCCCTTTCCAGAGTTCGGCGCCTTCGTATGCCACGACGAACGAGCTGTCTGAGAAGAAGTCGATGGAAGGCTCGCCAGTGGATCGCCCGATGCTCTGTATGGATCCCGATCTGGTTAGTGAATTCGTGCTGGTCTCAAAGTGGAATATCTGAAATGCGACGCCATCTTCGTCGCCCTTTTCCCAAGCAACGACGAGCGTCTTGCCGTCGGGCGCCCAAGCGCATGTCGTCTCACCTGTCTCTGGCTCTCCGTCATCGTTGTAGCCATAGCCGGATTCCGACCCGCCAAGCGAATCGCTCGTAAGCGGTTGCCCGTCGCGGGTATTCACGATCTTCACTTCAATCGTCTGGGCGGCTTGTTTAGGGGATGTGTATGTATTGGGGACCCCGTACACCAGAAGTGCGTGAGTGCCAGCGGGGTTGAGGGCGGCCGAGGGCTCTGCACCATTATTCGCGAGCACCTGCACGCCGCTCCCGTTGAACGCAATGGATTGAGAGCAAACGGCAGCCGGGAGTAGCAGGGCAGCGACAGCGAACGGAATGTATTGTCGAAACGTCATAGGAGTCCCCCTGGAATTTTCGAGACAACTACGTATAAGTATCTCCCCGCGACAAGGAGCTTTTCCGCGATTTGGGAACGATTACGCTTCAAACCGCTGCCGTCACCCAAACGTCGTTAGCTTCGCGTTCCTGACTCATATCAAATGACATCAATCTTTCGGGCTAGGAGGAGCCATTAATGAAGAGGTGTATCGGGTACCTGACCCTCTCCGGTATCATCGCGATCGGAGTCGGTTGCGCGAGAAAACCGTTTGAAGGACACTTCCCAATTACTGCCGACATTGAGACTGAACCAGTATCGAGCAAGGGTGATTCAGCAGATGATCCGGCGATTTGGGTCCATCCCACCGTTCCCGCCATGAGCGTGATCGTGGGGACCAATAAACAAACTGGTCTGTTGCTGTTCGATATGGAAGGTCGCCAGCTTGCGAGCTACGAAGATGGTCGGCTGAACAACGTCGATGTGCGAGGAAACTTCGTAGTGACTGAAAATCGTACAACGAATCAAATGGTTGTTTACGAGATGGACGAGGCCAGCAGAACACTAACACGGATCGATGCGAATCAACCAACCATCGATGCCGGGGTCTACGGAAGTGGGCTCTACCAGAATCGGAAGACAGGCGTTTTATACAGTTTCGTTGGTTCCCGCGACGGAATTGTCACTCAGATTGAACACATTCCGACGGCCAACGGAGTGGACGGAAAAGTCGTTCGCGAATTGAAAGTGCCGACCGGAGTTGAAGGCATCGTTGCCGACGATTTCACGGACACGGTCTACATCGGCGAGGAAGAGGCGGGCATCTGGAAGTTCGATGCCCGGGCAGATCATCCTCCCGTCGGTGAGATGATCTACAAGATGAGCTCCGACGGACCGATTCGCAAATCGGATATCGAGGGGCTCACTATCTACTACCTAAACGAATCACGAGGCTATCTGGTCGTGTCGAGTCAGGGACAAAACGAATACGTCCTGTTCGACCGCCAGCCGCCACACGCGTACATTAGCTCCTTTTCCATCGTAGATGGTGTCGTGGATGGAACACAAGAAACCGATGGTCTCGATGTCGCCAATCTTCCGCTCGGCACGGCCTTTCCCCACGGTGCCCTCGTCGTTCAAGATGGTATCAACCCTGGGTCGAATCAGAACTTCAAGGTCATCGATTGGATGAAGATCGTTGAAGGCTCAAATGAGTCAGTGGACTATAACACGAGTTTTGATCCTCGTCCTTAGTAGTTAGTCAGTCGGTCCCTACGCTATAAGCAAAGAGGGCGGAGCCAACCGGCTCCGCCCTCTCTTCGTGGTGGGGAACTGCAATTGAGGTCGATTAGTTGTAACGGCCCCAGTCGTTGACGTCGGCGCTGATCTCGATATCTCCAAAGCGATAGAAGATGCCATTGGCGTCAGTCGCTTCTGGTTCGTCGGCGTCTTCAGACCAGATAAAGACGATCTTGTTGCCGCTGAGATCCATGCAGCCGTCCTTGGGTGCGAAGGTGTTGACGTCTTGAAAGTCGTACTCCATCGAACCATTCGTGCCATCGAGGTCGAACAGGCGAACTGGCGCACCGTCGGTGTTGCCTTCGGTGGTCCATGCGAATACGAACTTGTTGTTGTCCGCGTTGTATTGGATGGAGATCGACTGGGAGACGTCTGTGTTGTTTACGTCGATATCGACAGCATTGTTTGTCACTGGTGTGTTTGTGTTGTCGAAGAAGGATGCCCATGCAGACTCAGCCGAGTTATCTGGCGAGCCTTCAGCTTCAAAAGCAATCGTCCACTCTCCCGTAGGAGCGACAGCGACTGATGGGTTGCCAATCTTGTCCGCACCGCTCAGGTTGGAAGCGGGAGCAGGCGCCGTGGGGCCTGACAGGGAGTTAAACGCAGAATCAAAGATGCGATAGTTGACATCATCATCACCTGCATATCGCGTCGTGCCCGAGTCTTCCCATGCGGTATAGATGATGTCATTGGCGAACGTACCGGAGCGGAGAATCGCAAAGTTCGGATCGTTCTGGTCGCCGGTGATGGAACTCGACATAGTGATCGAGCCGGTTGTCAGTTCGGTGCCGGCAGTTGCAAAGTGGCGCATCATCGCGCCGGAACCATCGAGACCCTCGCCGCCTTCGTAGCCGATCAAGAAGGTGCCGTCGGAGAAAAAGTCAACACGCGGGTCCTCAACGCCATCTGCGATGTCGACAACACTGCCGGTGCGCGTCAATGTATCCGTTCCGTCGACGTAGCTATAAATCTGGAATGCAACGCCACCATCATCGCCCTGTCCCCAGCCGACGACGATCGTGCTTCCATCGGGAGACCAAGCGCATGTGATTTCACCGGAATCCGGGCTGCCGCCGTCATCAAAGCCATAGCCGGTTTCGGAGCCGAGCAGCGTATCGTTAGCAAGCTCCGAACCGTCGGCGACGCTCAGGATGTCGACCTCGATTTCCTGCTCCGGCGTGCCAGCGTCGACATAGGTGTTGGGCTCGCCGTAGACCACGACGATCTTGGTGCCAGCCGGGTTAAAGGCAACGTATGGCTCTGCGCCATTGCCGTCGGCTGACTGTGTTCCACCGTTGTTGAAACCAACGGTCTGTCCGCAGACTGCGACTGGGGCTGCTGCGACGAGCGCAGCGAATAGCAAAGTCTTGGGAAACCTCATGGTTCTACTCGTCCTTTGGGAAGTTTGTGTTACCTATGCTTCAGGGTGGGAAGCCTCACTCGGGGTAGACGGCCGTCGGATTCCATTCCTGATACGGAATGCCGAAGATCGTCCAGTTGCCTGAGCGATAGTCGCCGCCGAAGCGGTAGATATCGCCCTCGGAGATGGAACCGTTTGTCGGATCATAGACCCGGTAGTTGGTGTTGGCGGGGAAGTCGCTTGCATTGGTGACGTCACGCCATTGGATGGTGATGTCGTTGCTGAAGCAGGTCGGCATCGCGTTAAGACTGATGACATCCAAACCTTGCACCAGTGAG
>JAUIJJ010000070.1 GCA_030431385.1 bacterium
GTCCATCGGAGTGGTAGCTGCCAACCTCGGTCAGCTCCGCCCACTTCTTCTTGCCATAGGGGTGCGTGCCGAAATCTTCCGTGGCCCGGGTGAATCCCTGCTGGCCCGGACCATGAGTCGGGCTCCAGCCGAGGTACACTTCCTCGTGAGGGTTGAGGTGCCACTTCCCAAAGTAGGCCGTGTCGTAGCCTCCATCGAGAAGTCGCTCCGCGATGGTCGTCTCGTCGAGCGGTAGACCCATGGTGAACGGAGGTGCTTCGAGCGGCTGCGGGGGATCGATAACCTGCTCGCCGGGCTCCCACTTCACGACGAACTCCAAGCCCGTCCTCGCGGTTGATTTACCGGTGAGGATGCTCGCCCGCGACGCGGAACAAATCGGTGCAGGAGCATAAGCGCGCGTGAATTTCATCCCCTCACGGGCCAGTGCATCGATGTGAGGCGTCTCGTGCCACGGGTGCCCGTAGCACCCAAGATCGTTCCAAGCAAGGTCGTCGACCAAGATGAACATGATGTTAGGCGGGGGAGTCTCTTCAGCGGTAGCCGTGCCGGGTGCGATAGACGCGAGCGCTCCCAGCAGGCAGAGCAATAGCAGGGGGCGAAGGGGATTAGTTTTCATCTTCAACAATCGTGGGGTCGACTTGATCCATAAAGTCCGGGCTACCCGGCTCAAGGATCAGCTCCGGGTGCGTTTCGCCGGTAAGCCATGAAACCCGAACCGGATCGACCTCGTAGCGTACGCGCTCGACGCGAATCGCGCCGAGCGTCGGGAAGAACAGGAACGGTCCGTACCACGGCATTTGAACCGAGCTACGGATGTTCGCTGCGGATGCGCCAGCAGGCAGTTCTTGCTCCAGCCAAAGGCCGAGGTCGGGGTGGTTGTAGGGCAGCCTCCACAGAAACCACCACGCGTTCGACTCGTAGACCATCGGCCCATCCGTCGGCGAGCGGAGGTACTTCATGTCGTAGTCATCCGGCCGGTCCATGGTCTTCACCATGACCATTTCACCACCGGCTGTCGGATCAACATACAGAGGCGTACACCCTATCGTCAGGAGGGTGAAAAGTAGAAGCGAGGCGAGGCAGACTGATCTCATTGGTGCCCTTCGCGAACTGTTGGGTTTAGTCGGCGAGCAGTTCCGAAACCGCTGCCGAGAGCGCTTCCGGGAAGCGCATGACTTCAACTTCACTGTTGGTGCTTCCCAAGCTAATCCGAAGCGAACCGGCAGCGCGTTCCTCGTTCGCACCCATGGCGAGGAGGACATGGCTCGCTTCCGTGCCTGTGCTTGTACAGGCCGAACCGGAGGAACATGCGTACCCTCGTTTATCGAGGGCGGCAACGAGCTTTCGGCTGTCAACGCCGGGAACACTGACGTGGAGTGTGCCGGGGAGGCAATCTTCTTTGGGCGAGTTGCGAACCGCCGACGGACAAGCGCCGGCGATGCCGCGCCAAAGCGCCTCGCGAAAACCTCGCAGCCGCGCGCCGGTTTCTTCCGCCTCGCCAGCAGCGAGCTTAAGCGCCTCAGCCATCCCAGCGACTGCGGCCGTGTTTTCCGTCCCCGCCCGCCGACCAGATTCCTGCCCGCCGCCGGTGACGAGCGGTTGCAAGTCGAGCTCCGGCCTCGCATAGAGCGCACCGATGCCTTTGGGACCATGAAACTTGTGCGCACTGAGCGACAGCAGATCGATGGGCAGGGCGCCTAAATCGACTGGAAGCTTTCCCACCGCCTGAATCGCGTCGCAGTGGAAACGCGCCGTCCGGTGAGCGGCGATGATCTCGGCAAACTCCGCCACAGGAGAGATCGCCCCGGTCTCGTTGTTCGCCCACATGAGCGACACCAAAACAGTGTCGCTGCGTAGCGCCGCTCGCAGGTCCGCAGTCCGCGGCCGACCGAACTCGTCAACCGGGAGGATCGTGAGCTCAAAGCCGTGATCGTCCCGCAGAGCCTTTGCGGTATCGAGCACCGCCTTGTGCTCCGCCGCCGATGTGATCATGTGGTTTCCGCGCTCGCTGTTGCGAGCTGCAAAAGCAACGCCGCGAAGCGCCAGATTATCCGCTTCGCTGCCGCCGCCGGTGAACACGAGAGACTCCGGATCGCCGGTACCCAGCAACCGCGCGATGGATCGGCGCGCTTTCTCGATGCTGTAGCGAGCCATCACGCCGAGGCGGTGAGTGGAGTTCGGATTTCCGTACTCCGTCGCCATCACGCGCGTCACCACCTCCACGACCGAAGGCGCCATCGGCGCCGTGGCGTTGTGGTCGAAGTAGCTGTAGTCCCCGGCGCTCGTTGCTATGGCTCCGAAATCTCATTCATCATATACGACACCGCGTCGGTGTATCGGATACGGGCATCCTGGATGCGGCGCGTGAGCAGGAAGTTCTGGTGAAGCCCTTCGACGAAGAACTCCATCATCAGCATACGCTGTTCCTCGCTATCGGGTTTCGCCAACTCGTCGACAACATCGCGCAGCCCGTCGACGTCGCCGAGCGCCTTGGCGTACTCGTCGGCGCTCATATCCGTGCGCAGGTCCAGCACATTGCCAGCCTCGAACCAATCGATGATCGGCTGGAAGTTTGAAAAGTCGGTCTTGCGATCCTTGCCGCGCACGTAGCCCTTCACGAAGCGCTTGCCGAAGGCATGCTTGATCGCCCGGCCGATGAGGTGCAGCGTCACGTTCGCGATGCCTTCCTGCTCGCCCTTGTACACCAGTTCCATCTTTCCGGTCAGAGCGCTCAACGCCTCATAGAGATCGCTGATCCGCACCGTCGCTGTTCCGCTACGGTCGCGCAGCGCGCGAAGCTCCGCGACGGAGTGAATCGTCTCCATGTAGCTGATCGATGCCCGCGCCGATACGCCCGAAGCCCTGTCGATGTAGTCGGAATCGCGGGCTTCGAAGATCACCTGTTCGATCATCTCGGGAATCAGCGGCAGGACATTGACCGGTGTGTCGCGGTCGGTCCACGCTTCCTGCCCCGTGATCGCCATGGCGTCTTCGATACGCTCTGGATAGTGCGTGAGGATCTGCGCGTCGATGCGGTCCTTGAGCGGCGTGATAATGTTGCCGCGATTAGTGTAGTCCTCCGGGTTAGCCGTAAAAACGAGGCACACATCGAGCGCCAAGCGGACGGGAAATCCGCGAATCTGAATGTCCTTTTCCTCCATGATGTTGAGGAGCCCCACCTGAATGCGGGCTTGGAGGTCAGGGAGTTCGTTGATCGCGAAGATGCCCCGATTTGCGCGAGGAATCAGCCCGTAATGGATGACTTCCTCGTCGCTGAAATCAAGCTTGTTGGTGACGGCTTTGATAGGGTCGATGTCGCCGATCAGGTCGGCGATGGAGACATCCGGCGTCGCCAGTTTTTCGTGGTAGCGCTTGGAGCGATGGAGCCACCCCACCGGCAACGCGTCGCCCATCGCTTCTGCCATCTCCCGCGACCGCTTCGTCACCGGTTCGTAGGGCGACTCGTTGATCGGCGAGTCCTCGATGACGGGCACGTATTCGTCGAGCAAGTTCGCCACCTGACGGATGAGCCGCGTCTTCGCCTGACCGCGGAGGCCGAGCAGTAGAAAGTCGTGGCGCGATAGAATGGCAGCCTCGACCTGCGGTATGACGGTGCGCTCATAGCCGATGATTCCGCTGAAGACCGTTTTGCCTTCTTTAAGCGCCGCGCACAGGTTTTTGCGCAACTCGTCTTTCACAGATAGAACTGGCCACTTTGCCTGCTTCAACTCGCCGAGGGTCTTGGGTAAATCCGTCATGAGTAGGCTGAAATTCTCTCCAGAAAATTGTACGCGGCGCTGTCTTCCCGCCACCGATCATCGTTGTTCTCGCAGCCACAGTCGGCAAGGAGAAGTCACGGACCACAACGCCGTTGGTTAGGGCACTTCCTTGCGCAGTTTCGCCGGCAGAACCTTGAGTTGCTCGCGGTACTTAGCCACCGTGCGGCGAGCGATTTGGAAGCCCTTTTGCTTTAGCATGTCCGCGATCTTCTGATCGCTGAGGGGTCGCTTCTTGTCTTCCGCGTCGATCATCTGAGTAAGCAGCTCTTTGATCGAGCGCGACGACGCCGCCTCGCCGTCGTCGGTTTCGAGTCCGCTCGAGAAGAAGAACTTCAGCTCGAATATCCCTCGCGGCGTCTCGACATATTTCTTCGTCGTCACACGCGCGATCGTTGATTCGTGCATGTCGACGCGCTCGGCGATGTCGCGCAGCGTGAGCGGACGCAAGTGCTCGATGCCCTTGTCCAGAAATTCCTTCTGGTAGTCCATGATCGCCTCGGTCACCCGAAGGATCGTCTTCTTTCGCTTCTCGATGTTGCGGATCAGCCACACAGCGCTCTTGAATTTCTCGTTCGCGTAGTCCACGTCCTGCTCCGAGACTGCCGCCGCGTGCTTGCCATTGGCTCCGTTCTGCAGGGCCGCATCCCTCGCGGCCTGAACCTGTGCTTGCTTAGCGAGCTGCGCCCTGCGGCCCTGCTTCTGCGCGACCATGCGACGGTAGTTCGCAGCCACCTTCAGCCGCCCCGCATCGCCCTCGTTGAGAAAGTAAAGGTACCTGCCATCGATGTGCTTCACGTACACGTCGGGCTTGATATACTGAGCGCTTTCTTTCGTGATCGACCGCCCCGGTCGAGGATCAAGACGCGAAAGAATCTGAAAGACTTCCGTCACCTTGTCCTCCGGCACGTTGAGCGTCCGCGAAATCTCGCGGAAACGCTTCTGCTGAAGATCCTCCAGATGGTCGTCGAGGATCACATAGAGCAGGCGATTGCGAACGCCGTTCTCCTCGCATTGAAGCCGAAGGGACTCGGCCAGATCGCGGGCCGCGACTCCAGTCGGCTCGAATTCTTGGATAATCTCCAGCACGTCAAAAACCCGATCTGGCGTTGTCTTAGTCCGGAAAGCGACGACTTCTAGGATCAGCTCGGCGGGCCGCATCTCTTCGAGCTCGCTATAGCGGCGCTTTAATCGCCGCGCGATGAGCCGCTTGAGACGCTCCTCGGGCTTCTGAACGGCGACCTCGTCGTAGGTGACACCGAGAATCTCCGCAACCACCCGCGGCAGCAGTTCCTTGCGTTTCATACCGACAAACGCCTCGGGCTTTTCGCCGCTCCCATGGAGCGTCGCCAGCATGTGACGCAGCGCCTTGTCGACCTGTTCGTCCTTGCCGACTACCTTCGGCGCGACGAGCTCCGGCGGGTAGCCCACGATCAGCGCCTGGTTTTCCAACGAGCAATCCATGTAGCCGTCGGAATTCAGGTTTCCGATAATGAACTCGCCGATCTCGTAGTCCGTGCCCGCGAGAATCGACAGCCGAAGCTGCCGCATCAGCGAGTCATAGAGGCTCTCGGTCAGCTTCGTATATGTGGTAAAGTCGTGTTCTTCAAAATCTTCCCGCGTCCCGCTGTAAGCCGTCGTATCGCTGTCGGAATACTGCTGGTCCCAATCAATGTCGCTCTCTTCGAGCTTCTGGAACTCCTCGGCGGTTTCCGTATCGTTTGCGGGATCGGGGTTCTCGTCTTTGGGCTTCTCGTCGTACTCTTCGAGAGCCTGTGGCTCCTTCTCGCGATTCTCGTCGGAGAGGCCCGATTCCACCTCGCGCTCCTCGGCGGGGGCTTCGTCCTTTTCCTTGCCGTCGTTCTCGGATTGGAGCCCTTCCTCGTCGTCGGTGATCTCAAGAAAGGGATTCTCGAGCATCTCTTCGCGGATGAGCATCTCCAGATCCATGGAGTTCATCTGGAGCAGCTGGATAGACTGCTGCATCTGCGGCGTCATGATCAGCCGCTGGGTCTGTTTCTGGACTTGTTGTAGTGAGAGGGCCATGAGGTAAAACCTTGTTCCTCGGTGTCGCTACGTTTGAATGGGGTCAATCGCGTGACTGTTGAAGCAATTTTCGGGCACAACTAACGGCATACTCCATGCATACTACTCTCCTGTCAACGGCCATTCACCGAAAGAAGAGTCCACCGACGCGCAGCAATCCTTCACCTCTGCACGCATTCATCTCTAGCTATTCTGTTATAGAAGGCTGAATTTATTTAGTTTGAGATAGGCCCTCTCAGCGTGTCCACGGGTCAGCCTCGTCGGCTGCGCCGTCACCCTGACCCTATCAGCCAGGTCATCAAAAAAAGTACGAATCTGCCGATTTCCCCCCAAAATCACCGAGTTTCTGCCACCGCCGCCGCCTATGCGCCGACTTTTTTCTATGGCCAAAACCAGCCCTTGCCACCCGAAGCAAAATCGGTAATCCTCCCTATTGCAGTTAACGTAGCCAAACTGGGGAGTCGCCCGGATGAACTCGAGATTATTCCTTACCCTGACAGCGATCTTGGGATTGCTGATCCCTGTGGCGCTCGTGGCCCAGCCCATGCCGAAGCAAGGCACCAAAATGGTGCCCAACGAGTACGGTGGAGAGTTCCCCGCCGAAATCGTCTGGAAAAAAGACGGTTCGGAAATGGTGCTCATTCCCCACGGGACGTTTCGCATGGGACTCGACCCTTCCCGGGGGGGCACCCGCGCCGAAGGCCCTGCCCATCAAGTCACTCTTCCCAGTTTCTACATTGATAAGTACGAGATTTCCAACGCGCAGTACGAGGCGTACTATCGCGAACAGCCCTCCGCACGTCCACGACCGACGAACAAGGGACTCACCGGCCCCGAGCTGCCCGTCACCGCGATCCCTTGGTTCGCCGCCCAAGGCTATGCCGAGTGGGTCGGGCGACAGCTTCCCACGGAAGCCATGTGGGAAAAGGCGGCTCGCGGCGCGGAAGGCAATCACTACACCACAGGCAATGCCCCCCCCTCGCGGGATACCGTCCATCATGGCAGGAGCGGGGATTCCCTAACCGTCCCCGTCGACAAAGACGCCGGCGATGTCTCGGTCTATGGCGTCCACCACATGGGAGGCAACGTCTCCGAGTGGGTCGGCGATTGGTATTCGAGCTACACCTATCAGGATCGTGACGGAGTGGAGCATCCGACCGGCCCCGAAAAGGGCGAGGCGAAGTCCATTCGTGGTGGTAGTTTCACCACCGATCCCGATGAGCTGCGCATCACAAAGCGCAGTTCCCACCCAGCGTCGCTCCTCCTCGAAGACGTCGGATTTCGGACAGCATGGATTCCACGCCCGGTCGTCAAAGCGACACCTTCCCCCTCTCCTGTTCCCACCGACCGCTTGGCGACAGACGACGAGGTCTTTGCAACGCTCATCGAGAAGATCACTCCGTACATGCAAAGCGGTGAAGAACTGCCGCGCGATCTCCTCGCCGGGGACGCCTTCCGTTACACCGGTGAAGACGAAATCTCCGTCGCGAACATGACTCCCTTCGAAGTCACCATTTCCTTCCTCAGCGCAGACGACGACTACGCATACGCGCACAACGTCGCGGTGCAGTCGCTCAGTTTTCAAAAAGTCAAGCTCACCAAGGGCAAGGACCTCTTTCTCCTCGCCTACTCTGCTCAGGCCCAGCAGCCCGGCCCCTACATTATCGGCAATCTGCGCGCAGAGTCCAAGCCCCTCGTCATCATCCCGACCGAGTTCTTTTCACGCGTCGTCGACGAATCCGGCACAGACATCGACCCCGGAAGCCGCACCGCGACTCAGTACTACGACACCTTCCGCCCCCAGTGGAACGAATTTGAGGTCATGAACAACACGAACCTCCCCATCACCGTTGCCATCGCGACCGGTGCGCCGGGAAGTAAGCCAGAGGACTCCGAGCACGTCCGCGACCTCACCATCGAGGGCGGCGAAATCGTCCGGCTCACCCTCGACCCGGACTTCTACCAGTTCCGCCCCAACTACATCGGCGCGCGCTCCGAAGGCGGACGCATGCACCAGATACGTCTCGATGAGAAAGCGGCGCGGCGATTGCTCGTTGTGACCCAAGACAAGTCAAGTGACGATGAAGTCGTTGTAATCACCCAGAAGCAGCCCTTCCTCAAGATCGTCGAAAAGGCCGCAGTTCGCCGCTGAACCCGAATGGAAAGCACCCCTCCCGCCAATGAGTAACTTGGAAGAAAAAGCCATGGAAGCCCTCCGAACCGTGGAGGATCCAGACCTGCACCGTGACATTGTGGCATTGCAGATGGTGAAGGACTTGGTCGTCGAAGGCGGCAAGGCGAGCTTCACCGTCGAACTCACCACCCCTGCCTGCCCGCTCAAGGAGCAGATCCAGCGCGAGTGCGAAGAAGCCGTCGGTGCTATCGAAGGCATCAACGAAGTCGCCGTTACCATGTCCGCCCGAGTGCGACAGGGCGGCGTCGGCGAGGGGCGCGCGGCCATCCCCGGTGTGCGCAACATCATCGCCGTCGGCTCAGGCAAAGGAGGCGTTGGCAAATCCACCACCGCCGTCAATCTCGCCATGGCGCTTTCACTCTCCGGCGCGAAAGTCGCCGTACTCGACGCAGACATTTACGGCCCCAACGTCCCTTCCATGCTAGGCGCCGCCGGTCGGCCCCAAGTCATCGAAAACCGAATGGTCCCCATCAAGTCCCAAGGAATCTCCATCATGTCCATGGGCTTCATGGTGACCGACGATCAGCCGCTCGTCTGGCGCGGGCCGATGCTCCACGGAGTCCTCAAACAGCTCCTCCAAGATACCAACTGGGGCGAGCAGGACTACCTCATCGTCGACCTCCCGCCCGGCACCGGCGACATCCACCTCTCGCTGTCGCAAACCGTTCCCGTCACCGGGGCGGTCATCGTCACCACGCCGCAGAACATCGCCCTGCAAGACGCGCGCAAGGGCGTCGCCATGTTTCAAAAGGTAAAGCTCCCGATCCTCGGCATCGTCGAGAACATGGCCTACTACCTCTGTCCCAAGTGCGGAAACCGCGACGAGATTTTCTCAAGTGAAGGTGGCGAAAACACCGCCAAGAAAATCGGAGTCCCCTTCCTCGGAAGAGTCCCCCTCAACACGCACATTCGCGAAGGCATGGACACCGGCAAACCCGTCGCCGCCCGCGAAGACCTCGAGTTCCACCAAATCTACAAAGACATCGCCCAAAAAGTCGCCCAACAAGTCAGCATCCACATCTCCCGAACGAACGACACGATCTTCGCGTAGAAGTTTTTTTATAGCAGGCGGATTTCAGCGATGTTGGATAGTCTTTGAAACTGGGGCGAATCAGATAGGCTTGGCTCATATTCCTTAATGGCACTAAGGCAGTCTCTCAATCTCGGAGCGATTTGGGTCTTGTCGTTGATACAGGAGTCTAGAATGGTTAGCACTACTTTTGGATACGCTTTAATCGCTTCAGAATCGTGTAGGCGTACGATCAACCGGTATCCATGTTCCACTGGTTCAAGGTAGACTTTGATAAGCTCGTAGACAGAAGAGAATTCTGAGCCAGCAGCGATACAGAGATCGATGTATATACTGACCAACTCCCCCGATACCTTCGATTTCTCCTTCGGCCAAACATCTCTAAGGAACGGAGCGATCCGGTTTTTCCAGTATTCAACGCGCTGATCTCCGGAACTTTCAAGCGAGCCGACAATCGCTCTTGCAGCGTCAGCTAGGTTGGGAACCGGAAGGTTTGAAAGTGCGCGTCGAAATTCATCAATGCTAAACACTTTGTACTGATGCAGTGCGATGTGCACGAGCAATTTGGCATAATTTCTCCCAGTACTCTCCAGCTCATCACAGTGCCATGAGGTCTCAAGGAAGTAATCTTTCAGTTCGCCAAATAGAGACGCATGGAAACGTGCAGATGATAGGAAGGCAGTCCACACACTAGCTGCTTCTCCACTGTTCCATTGAAAGAATGGTATCAGGTTTTCGGTAGACCATTTGCTATCAGCTCTGTATAACGAGATGACATTTTCTGCTAGAATGATTCGCCCTGAACGAAACGTGATTTTCTGTGAATCACACAGTATGGAAAAGGAATTGCGCAGCTCACTTGGTAATAGCTGGTCGTCTACTGGCTTGCTTCTAAGCCATGTCGTCAGCAAAGCTTGCGTCAGTATCCCGATGACGTGGTTCCAAGCATTTGAAACTGGAGGGATTTTACAGTGTTCTATCCCTGGGCTCTGCTCGATTAAGACATCTGCAAGATTTATGATTTCATCGTCGAGCGGGGTCGCGACCTCCGCTGCCTTTTGGAGCCACCATGAAATTGAAACTGTTAGTTGACTCAAGACTTCACTGGGCATTCTCCGGATTGTCGATGGAAGGGTGGCCCATGACCACTCTAAACACTCATTCTCGCTCCATACAAAGAATGCCGATTTCCAACGGTTCGTCGGCCAGTTTCCTCTCTCGGAGAGCCGAGTTAAAGCGTCGAGAGTCAGATTCTTGTGTTCGCGGCAGACTTCCTTCCAACCGTCATTGTAGTAATCGTGTACCTGATCTGGGTGGTCGACAAGCCACTTGACGAGTTCATTTGTTTCGGATGGTGCACTATCAACACCTTGCTCGGCTTCAGGATCGTAACCGATAGTTGTCCAAACGGGGAATTCATCCCTATCGTCCGACGGATGCTTCCATTTAGGGTATTGCCTTCCCAGCTCCGAGTATCTTGCTTCGGCCTCAGTTCCCAAAGTGGACTTTCCCTGAATAAGTTTTCCCAATAAGGTCCATACTGCATAGTCTCTCGCGCGTTCCCATCTTGCATCATCCATTTCTGAATCATTACGATTGCGGGGTGGACCGGCCAGGATTCTACTTTCAAGGCTGACTCTAGCCGGGACGTCAAGTTCAGAAGCTTTAAGCACCAAAAGCCTCATAGCTTCTCTTTTTGATTGGTAGGACCATAGCAGAAAGGAATCATCGTGAAGGAGCCAGCTCAACCATAGGCCAGGCTCGATGACACCTGGCTTACTAGCTGCAAAGAGGGCAAGTCGTTTGAACGTAATGTAGGGATAGTCGAACCAAGAGATTGCTATGTTCGTAGCCTGTTTGGGCGACTGTCTGAGGATTGATAGCCACGAATCTCTTAGCAATTCGATTAGCAATGTCCAACCCTCATTGTCGAAATCCTGCCCATGCGGTTCAATCGACTTGAGCTCAAGGTATGAAGGGTCTGAGTTCCTGTCGGCTATCCCGACTTCTCCGAAGAGCGACAAGGCATCTAGTAGCAAAAGCTCAAAAGTAGATCTAAGGTTTGGCATCTCAGATTTCCAGCTAGTTGATTGATCTAGCTCCTGAATATTCGATCGCCAGTCGTATCCAGTCATAGTGAGTTTTAGCTCAAAGAGCTGGGTAAGGCTGGGTGTGGCTTCAGAATCGGACCATAGGCCAAGCTCTCTAGCGATCGATTTACGAATAGCAATCTGGGGGGTGAGTAACTCCCGGAGCTGAATGCGTAGGCTAGCTGTCATGCCTTCTCGCTCAAACCTCTCCTTCCACATTATAGTGTCAGTCGAAACATTGCCGACTGCCACTCTCCCTGTTAGCAATAGTCTCCAAACTGTCGTGAAGTTAGCGTCTGGGATTGCCTCGGGGGAATTCTCACAGATTTCATTTAGATTTGATCGGCTCCCTCGCTCCTCAAGAAGCCAAAGATGACGAAGCCGATGGTCAATTTCTTGAAGGAACTGGGTGCTCAGCGCTCTACCAGAGGAGGTAATCCAGAGAATGAAGTCGTGTGAGTTCAGAAAACTCATCATCCATTTAGCAAGATATCGCATGACAGGGGTCCAATTGCTCTCTTGGAAGAGTATAGACGAGATCATGCGCGAAAGGGAGCCAGTAGGGTTGGATGAGTCGTCGACCGAGTCATTCGAAGAATTGTCAAACGCCATATATCGAGATTTAAAGGCAGGCGTGCGCTGACTAAACGCAAAGAGCCACTCAATTGATGGGCTGGGAATAGTCTCCGCGAATCTCTTCGCGGGAATCCCAGAACTGTCTGAGATTGCCCAAATCATTCGTCCAACGAAATCGTCTTCTCGTGTACCCATTGTAGGGATGCTCGAAGCATGTTCCTCGACAAATTGCACCTTTCCTGACGCGCCATCCCGATAGGTGTTACCCCAAGCGACCAGAGTACGATGCAGAGCGGAGTGCTCTTCTGATTCATTGTATAGTATCGGAATGACGCCTTTGGCCTCCCACTCAACTTTTGTTTCGTTACGTTCCTTTTCGAGAATCGAGGCAGATGCGAATGCATAAGCGGACGGAGCCTCCTCCCCGCGTAACCTATCGGCAGAAATGGCATCCATCATGTACCTCATTACCGGATCATCTATTCCATACCCAACAAAGCATACAGTATAATTCTTTAGTAGCTCCGTTACAAAGCGTGAGGCCCATCGCTCAACCAAGTAGGCAAGCCCGAAGTCACCGCTGGACAAAACTAGCCGTTGCAAGTCTCTTTCTATGTCTTCTTCACTTTTGG
>JAUIJJ010000071.1 GCA_030431385.1 bacterium
AAGATAGGTTGCATGGTAATCAAGCGTATCGATCCTGGCGAAGGGTCGAGCATTCACTATGGGGGTACACTTCCCATGAGTGAAACCGAACGACCGTTCACCACCGACGTGAACGGATCGCTACGGGGTGCCGAGAGTGTCACAATCGCAGACGGTTCAACCTTTCCTCACCTTCCCGCCAAGGGTTTAACATTCACGCTCATGGCCAACGCCAACAGGATTGGCGAATCATTGGTGGAAAGGCTTTGCACATGATCCGCCAGAGCGCTTCACACTTACTAATGATCGAGCCACGTGGATTCGTTCGGAACACACAAACGGCCTCTGACAATGCGTTTCAAAAGGGCGACATCCCAAACTCGCAAGAGCTGGCAATTGCAGAGCACCGTGAGTTTCGCAATCGCCTTATCGAACACGGAGTCGTTGTCACCTGTGTTTCCGGGCGGCCGGATTGCCCCGACGACATCTTTTGCAACAATTGGATTTCAAACCATGTCCCCGATAGGTTTGTTCTCTATCCAATGAAGGCTGAAAACCGGCGCAGCGAACGTCGCGCGGACCTAATCAGAATGTTCACAGATAGATACTCCGCTATGTTGGACCTGAGCGGTCACGAAAAGGACTCCCTTTTTCTGGAAGGCACCGGGAGTATGGTGCTGGATCATGTCAATCGCATCGCGTATGTTTGTGTCTCAGATCGCAGCGACGAAACGCTGGTGGAGAAGTGGTGTGAAGAGTTAAAGTTTTCACCGGTCGTGTTCCGGGCAGAGATCGGTGGGGCGGCTCCTTACCATACGAACGTACTGATGTATGTCGGGACAAAGATAGCAGGGGTGTGCCTCGATGCGATCACAAGTGGCAAGGAGGCCGTTGCTGAATCATTGAAACAAACAGGCCACGATATCGTAGAACTTTCCACTGATCAGATTGGTAGCTTCTGCGGCAACGCTTTGGAAGTCTCCTCGACTGATGATAGAAGATACTTGGTAATGTCTTCACGCGCTTTCGAGGCGATGCGCGATGACCAGTTGTCGGTTCTCAGGAAACACGTCGATGCTATCATTCATAGTCCACTCAATACTATTGAGGATTGTGGTGGCGGCTCGGCTCGCTGTTGCCTGCTTGAACTGTTCTAGCTGGGTATCGATTCCGCAAACATACGCTCCAAAACCCCTTGGCCCGCCCGCGGCGTCTGACAATCGTTGCCAAATCGCAGCCAATTGAGGAGCTATCCGTGAACACCATCATTGAACCATTCCGTATTAAAGCCGTTGAGCGGATTCGCATGACGACTCCCGAGGAGCGCCTGGGGTTTTTGAAGGACGCCGGGTGGAATGTGTTTAAGTTGCGCGCCGACGACGTGCTGATCGATTTGCTGACTGACAGTGGAACATCGGCAATGAGCGACCAGCAGTGGGGCGCGATGATGCAAGGCGACGAAAGCTACGCGGGCAGTCGTTCGTGGCAGCGTTTCGAAGCCTCCGTTCAGGACATCTTCGGTTTCAAGTACATTATCCCGACGCACCAGGGTCGCGCCGCCGAGCGAATTCTCTTTAGTATCATTTGCAAGCCCGGTCACATTGTTCCGAACAACTCTCATTTCGATACGACACGTGCAAACATTGAGTTCACCGGAGCGCAGGCTCTAGACCTCGTGATCAAGGAAGGCCTCGAGCCGCAGAACCCGCATCCCTTCAAAGGCAACATGGATGTCGCGAGGTTGGAAAAGCTCATCGAGGATGAGGGCCGCGAGAAGATCCCTATTTGTATGCTTACCGTTACCAATAACAGCGGCGGCGGCCAACCGGTCTCTATGGCAAATGTTCGTGCCGTTTCCGCTGTGTGCCGTAAACACGGCATTCCGTTATTCCTCGATGCTTGTCGAATTGCGGAGAACGCATGGTTTATCAAGTCTCGCGAGGAAGGTTTCGCGGACAAGACGCCCAAAGAAATCGCGCAGGAAATGTGTAGCTACGCCGACGGGTGTACCATGTCGGCGAAGAAGGATGGGCTGGCGAACATCGGCGGGTTCCTCGCCGGGAACGATGAGAGCCTCACGCGCCAAGAGCGCGATCTGCTGATCCTGACGGAGGGCTTCCCGACATACGGTGGCCTCGCGGGGCGCGATTTGGAGGCCATCGCCGTCGGCCTTCAGGAAGCCCTCGAAGAGGATTACTTGCGGTACCGCATGGCCTCCACGCAGTACCTCGGCGAACATATCTCCAAGAAGGGCGTACCGATCATGCAGCCGCCAGGCGGACACGCGATCTACATCGATGCGCGCGCGATGCTCCCTCACATTCCGCCGACCCAATACCCGGGCATAGCGCTGTGCAACGCGCTCTACCTCAAGGGCGGGATCCGGGGGGTCGAAATCGGGACAGTTATGTTTGGTAAGAAGGACGCCGATGGCAACGATCTCCCAGCACCGATGGACCTCGTTCGGCTCGCGATTCCGCGCCGGGTCTACACGCAAAGCCACGTCGATTACATGGTTGAAGTGATTCTCGAAGTGATGGAAGAGCGTGACGATATTCGCGGCTACCGGATTACCGAGGAAGCGCCGTTCCTCCGTCACTTTACCGCGACTTTTGAACCGACGTAGTCGATTCGTCACAACTGGACCGGTCTTCTCCTTTCTTCCCTTGAGTTACCGGGCGGCGGGAATTTGTCATGTCCGGCTCATTCAGGAGGAACGAAAGCCATGAAGATTTCCCAGAAAGCCGCCGCACTCTCTCCATCGCTGACGCTCGCGCTTACGGCCCGCGCGAAAGCCATGAAGGCCGATGGCATCGATGTCGTTTCCTTCGGCGCGGGCGAGCCTGATTTCGATACGCCCGAGTTCATCAAAGAAGCGGCGATCGAGGACCTGCACAAGGGGCTGACCAAGTACACGGCAGCCCGCGGAACGCCGGACCTGTTGGCGGCTGTGTGCGAAACGCTCAAGCGCGATTATGCGATGGAGTACGAACCGTCGCAGATCGTGGTCAGTGCCGGTGGCAAGCATTCGCTTTTCAACATCTTCTACGTACTCGTGGACGATGGGGACGAAGTCGTCATCCCCGCTCCCTACTGGCTTTCCTACCCCGAGCAGGTGAAGGCGGCAGGCGGCGAGTGCAAGTTCGTCGACTGCGGCCCGGATCAGGGCTTCAAGATCACGCCGGAACAGCTTCGGTCGGCGATCACGCCACGAACTGTGGCGTTCGTTCTCAACTCGCCGAGCAACCCGACGGGCGCGGTTTACACGAAGGACGAGTTGCTCGCCCTCGGCGCCGTACTCAAAGAGTTCCCCAAAGTCACTATTATCTCCGATGACCTCTACTACAAACTCGTGTACGCGCCGGCGGAGTTTCACTCTCTCCCCGCGCTGATGCCTGAGTTGCGCGACCGAACGATCATCGTTAACGGGCTGTCGAAGGCCTATTCGATGACTGGTTGGCGCATCGGTTGGTCCGCCGGGCCGAAGGCTGTGATGACCGCGATTTCGAATCTCCAGAGCCACAGCACTTCCAACATCACGTCCTTCGTTCAGCGCGCGGCGTCGATTGCGTTGCGCAGCGACCACGCGTTTCTCACCGGCTGGCGCGAGACCTACGATCGCCGCCGGAACCTACTGGTGGACGGGCTGAACGCGCTTCCCGGGGTGACTTGTGCACCGCCGCCGCTGGGTGCGTTCTACGCATTCCCGGATGTCTCCGGAACTTACGGGCGCAATATTCAGGGCATTGAAGTTACGGACTCGATGACCTTCGCTCAGGCTGCTCTGGAGAAGGCGCTCGTGTCGGTCGTTCCGGGCGTTGCTTTCGGCGAGGACCGTTGTGTGAGGCTCTCCTACGCGACTTCCGAAGAAGCGATCAGCAAGGGGCTGGGGCGGCTCGCGGAGCTACTGAAAAGCTAAGGCAATCGAGTTGCGGGTGACGCCTGTCGCCTGTTGTTCCGAAGGATACTTCGCAACTTGATGGCGGCCGGAAGTCTCAATGGCGGTTTTGTTTCGATAGGAAATAATTGAGGGTTGACCCTGCGAAAAGGAAGGGCGTATCCACATACTGCGGTGGACAGAGAGGCTACCATCGCACAGCCCTTTCAGGAGATCGCCTGCCTACCTTTTATTTCCTCCCTCCCCTCCTCCATGAGACCCGGCCACTGCGATATTGTGGCCGGGTCTCCTTCGTTTCGCGCACACCGAACCGGCCCGCCGCATTCTTACATTGCCGATTGCGGCGCAGCCGCTCCAGACTTAGCCAATTGGACGCTTGACTGTTACATCGAACGGATTTCATGAGGTTCCATGCGCCGTAAAATCGCGACGACATTATTGATTCTGACGATCCTCGCTTCCGGGGGATTCGTTTACTACATTTTGGATTTGTGGCGCAGGTTCGCTCAGTCCCCGCCGGGGGAGGAGGCGCTGCAAGTCGCCGTGCAGCTCCACGGCACCATCGCCGGTGTCCTCATTGGCGTTGGGATTCTCGGGTGGTTGCTGACCTTCGACAGCCGCCGGGCCCGCCGCCCATGGTACCTCTTTCTGCCAGCACTTTTTCTGTCAGGTTTCTGCGGCGGGTTGGTCGGGGTCGAAGCTCTGAGCGCTTTCGAGGTCGTTCTCGACGAAACGCCAGCGATCTCGATGCAGAACCTGGGAATGGCTGCCGGCTGCGGCATCGCGCTGGCACTGATCTTCGCTCTCTTCGAATTGATCAACAGGCTTTCTTGGCCGCGCCTCGCGGGTTTCTTCGACAAGAAGGAACTGAGCGGGCCCGCGCTCTTTTGCAATCGCGTCGCGCTCCTCTTCAAACCCGGCCAAACCGGCATGCTGCGTTCGGTCGCGCTCACTCGTTTTCGCAACGGCGTCCGGGGCGAGGTCGTCGACACTTTGCGACACCTCTATGATGCGGGAAAGCAGGACCCCGACATCCTCGAAGCGCTCTGCAAGCACGCGAGCGAAGAGCGCAACATGGACGAATACCTGCGCTACATTCGCGAGCTTTATGAGGCGCTGCCCGAAGAAGAGGGGATTCGAGAGGCGTACCTCGACGCGCTTGTCGAAGAGCGTCGCTACAAAGAAGCGCTGGAACTCATCGAGGAACACGGCGTCCCCAAGGATCCGGAATCGATGGAGCGCTTTGCCGAAATTTTGATCCATGAAGGTCAGATCGACCGGGCAACAGAGGTCGCGCGGGAGCTCGGCGAGAAGGAAGGAATCCCCTTTCGCGCGAGTCAGAAACTTTTGCGTGAGATCCTCGCGCGCGTCAGCGAATACGTGCCCGCGCTCAATACGCTGGCCGCTCAGGCCGAGCGGATGGCGCTCCGCGAACAGCGAATACGTTGGCTGGAAAAGTCCTACGCCGCCGATCAGCGCCAGCCGGAAGTTCGCCAACAGCTCATCACGATCTATCGCGAGCTCCGCCAGATCGTCCGCCTCGAAGAACTGATTCAGGAAGTAGTCCATGAGAACCCCAACGACCGCGAACTCGTTCACGAATTCGCGACGATCCTCTACGACAATGGAAAGCTCGACGAGGCGCGGGAGCGACTGAAGGGGATCAACGCGCGGAACAAGCCGTTGGCCCGGGCGCTGCTGCTTGAGGCTCGCATTAACTTTGAAGACGACGATTTCGAGAAAGCGCGCGAGCTGGCCCAGCGCGCGTTGGAAGCATCGCCGACCGCCGACGAAGAGAAAGATATCGAGGAACTTCTCAACCGTGTCGACAAGGCAGTGCTCACCAGTGAAGTCGCCGATGTCCTGACTCAGGCGCGGTCAAACCCTGACGATGTTGAACTGCAATTCGATGCGCTCGAAAAACTACTCAAGGGTGGCCACGTCGACAAGTTCGTCGGCCAAGCCGATCGAATCCTCGAGCACCATCCCGAGGCCCGCGACCGATTGATCGAACGTATGACCTCGATTTCTCAACAACCAGAAGCCCCCTACGCCGTCTTGAATTTGCTGAGCAACTTACTGGTCGAACAGAACCGGCTCGATGAGGCGCTGGATATCGTCAAACTGATGGCGGAGCGATCGACCGACCGCGTCGTTTCCATGCGCGACGGAACGCAAAAGATTCTTCGCCGATCACCCCACCACCTGCCAACGCTTCACGCGCTCGGAAATGTGTATCTGGAACACGGCAAGTTCACGGACATGATCCACAGCTACTCGCTCTACCTCTCAAACGGCGGCGAGGAAAACGAGGAGATCGATCGCGCGCTGGTGAAGGCGTACTTCTCCCTCGACGACTACAAGAGCGCGAAGAAATTCGCCGATCGATTGTTGGAGAAAAACGCGGAGGACCTGGAACTGCTCAAACGCATCGCGACGTTGGCGTTGCAAGTCGATGAGCCCGAGGACGCGGCGAACTATCTGAAGAGGATGGAGATGATCGACGCCCGCGATCGCGATGTTCGGAAGCTGAAGGAAAAAGTTAGCGTAGGAATGGGGAAGCGCCGTTTCAATTTCCTCAAGCGTGAGTATGATTCCGGAAAAGCAGGCGCTGAGGCGCTTGAGCAACTCGGTGATATTGCCCGCGACATGCAGGACTTTAACGACGCGATCACCTACTACCAACGCGCGTCACGGGACCGCGAGGACGTCAACCGCGCCCGCCGCTGCACCGCCAAACTCGCCTGGTGCTACATGAAGAAGCACCTCGAAGACCTCGCTGCGGAAACCATGCGCGAGATCACGCTCTCCCTCGACGATGACCCCGACACGCTTCAAGCGATCATGGATCTCCTCTATGAAATCGGTGATATGTATGCTGAGGCAAAGATGTACGACCGTGCGGGGAAGGTGTTCAAACAACTCTGTAAAATCGACGCGGGTTACCGCGATGTGCTCGCGCGTGTCGAAAACGTTAACCGTTAACTAACGCGGCCAGAGTGCCTTCCCGTCCTCGGTGACGAACACGCGCGTCGTGCCCTCGTCTTCCTCACTGGTGAAAAACTTTCCTTCGGTTTCCGGCGCGAGCGCCTTCCAAAGCTCCGTGTCAGAGGCGTCCGCTTCGTAGAACTGCATCGACCATGGCCCGGGCGGGTCCAGATATTCGAACGCGAGCCGAATAAACTCGGGCGGATCGCCGCCCTCCGGTTCAGGCGTGACGGAGTGAATCCGAACCTTTCGGCCGTAGCCGCTTTCGAGGAGCTTCTGCGCCCGCTTCTTTCGCTGCTGCTTAAACAAGGAACTCTGCCTTCAGGGTGATTCGCCGCCTCGCGGAAGCATTCTCACCAAAGCCGCAGCCACCGACGGGTGCAAGGCAAGCTGCAGTCAGCCGCGCGAAGTTCGCCGGGAATCTTCGCCGTGCCAGCGCCAAAGGTGATCCACTGGGCCGATCCCTCCGCCCAGCGGCCAGGCGTGGCGCATCGCGCCACCGAGCCACGCTTTCGCCGCAGCAACCGCCTCGTGGAGCGAATGCCCTTTTGCCAGATTCGCCGTGATGGCCGCCGAGAGCGTACAACCAGTACCATGAGTGTGCGCCTGATCGAGTCGCGGTGCTGGAAACTGGTGGATCTCCCACCCGTCCCAGAGGATGTCGTCACTCCGATTGGAATCGGTGAGGTGCCCGCCCTTGATGAGGACTGCCTTCGGCCCGAGGTCTGAGAGGGCGCGCGCCGCCTCCGCCATTTCGTCGACGTTCGTCGGGCGTGCGCCAGAAAGCACCTCCACCTCTTCGAGGTTCGGCGTAATCAACATCGCCCGGGGGAGCAACTCGCGCTTCAGCGCGTCGATCGCCTCGTCGGCCAGCAGTTTCGCACCGCCCTTGGCCACCATCACCGGGTCGACCACCAGCGTTCTGAGGCTGAACTTGTCGATGGCGGCGACGACTTCCATCATCGTGTCCGGACGGGAAAGCATCCCTGTCTTTGCGGCCACACAGCCGATGTCTGAGAGCACAGCCTCAAGCTGGGCGCGCACCATCTCCGGCGCGGCGTCCTGAACCATTGTCACCCCGAGCGTGTTCTGCGCCGTGAGCGCGGTGATCACGCTCATCCCATAGCAGCCATGGGCTGCGAAGGTCTTCAGGTCTGCTTGAATTCCCGCGCCACCGCCGGAGTCGGAACCCGCAACGGTGAGGACGATTGGATGGCTCATGACCTACTCCCACTCGGAAGAGTGGTGCCATCGTGCCATCCAACCGCCCGGAAAGCTACGGAAACCGCTAGTCCGCGTAGACCATGTTTGGCGTGATGCCGTTGAGGCGAAGGTAGACCGTCAACGCCCCGCGGTGGTGGGCGCAGTGATCTGTCACGCCGCCGATGACCATGGAACGCGGCAGTGGTCCGAAGATCGGATTGTCCGCCATGGGCGCGTGAGCCTCTGCCTCGTTCATCGGTTCGAGCAAATTATAGAGGCGATCAAACGCGTCGTCGAGCTCCTGGCGCGCCTCCGCAAAGGTGCACTCAGCGCACGCGTCCTTGGCGTGCTTCTCGAAATCCATGTCGAATCCGCTGCCCCACGCGCCTTCGCGCAGCCAATCGACCGTCTGGGCGATGTGGCGGAACTGCGCCTTCACCGTGAACATATCAGGAGTCGGGGCGAAATCGCCGTGCTCCTCACTGAATTGGTCGACGATGCTGTAGAGGTGCTTCTGGCTTTGACGAACGAGACCTGCGAGACCTTTTCCATCCATTGGTGTAAGCTCCTGCGATTGGCTTTTTCAGATCGTGTGCCCGTACAATGCAAAGAAAAGGCGAATGCGGCAAGGGGAATGTGGACCGTGCCGTCAGTTTTTCCTATCGGCGCGCCGGAGCCTTGATAGCGTTGAGCAACTACTCCGTCGAATCAGGCCCACCTTGAACCAGCGCCAACTACTCACCGGACTCCTCATCCTCGCCGCTATCGGCTTTACAGGGTTTTTCCTAGCCTCGATGAGGGGGCACGACCGAACGCGCGTCACGCGAGACCGCTTCGGAGCGATGGACGCGGTGGTCTCAGCGCATGTCTCGGTCTACGAAGGGTGGAGTAGCCAAGACTATCCGCTGCTCGCGCCCGGTACCACCGGGACCGTCATCTATGATTTGCCCAAGGACTTCGACGAGGAACTTATCCTGAGGGTCGACTTGAATGAGGAACCCAACCTCATCGCTTCGGTTTTTGTACTGAGTAGCGAAGGCGAGCGGTCCCACCTCCTGAATCCCGGTACCAATGAATTCGATCTCACCAGTATCAATCGAGACGATTTCGCAATAATTCGCGTTGGCCTGACCGCAACACTTCCGGCGGGCAGCACGGCCAATAGTGTGAAACCTTTTGAGTTAATGGAAGTCACCGCATTTGGCCCGAGAACGGTTCATTGGGGTCCGGCGCTATTCTTTCTGTTCAGTGGACTGGTCGTGTGGCTTGGTGTCGTCGGCGCACTTTGCTGGGCTGCGGCAGGACTGATTCCCGGAGAGTCGATTACGACTTCGGGAGAACGACTAACATTATGTATACTATTAATCATTGGCCTCGGCGTCGCCGTCAGTTCCCCGCGTTTCCTCGAAGAGAAGCCGTTCGATGACATCCGTGCAATTAGCAACGCAGGGGTGATAATGGATACAGGAGCGGATCCATCAAGGCTTTACTTCCGCAGTCGCCTCCGCCCCGGGTTCCTATCATACGCACTGCCCGTCGTGATGGCCTTTCCGCAGCGATTGTATCATGTGCAAACGGCTCCTTCTGATGACTACAAACGAATATGGAGAGAGTACGATCGCGAAGGCGACTCATTTACTTTCAAGTATCAATCGGAATTCACGATTCTCGCTATGGTGCAGGCCGCGCTTTGGTTGCTCGCCATCGGAGGTCTGAGCCGTCGCCTTGGACTGGAGCCAATTGCTGCCGCAGCGACGACGGTCGTTGCCGCGTTTGCGTACCGATTCATGCTCGACAATCCGATTACTATTACTTGGAATCTCACTGTCAACCTTGCGGCTGTTTGTTCATATTTTATGTGGAGAGAACGAGGCGGCTGGTGTTCCGCGCTCCTGACAGGGTTGATTCTCGCCTTGGCCGGACTCACCAAAACCACAGCAATAACCTCGGCAATTCCGATCGGCGTGCACTTGATTGTTTCTCTGTACCCACGGGCAAGAGAGCCAGAGTTCAAAACGGAGTTGCCACAATCGGTGGCAATGATCGGAGTCTCCATCGTTCCCGTCGTGATCTGGTTCGAACAGTGGCTAGACGGGCTCATTCCTGAGTTATCCGGGTTCAAGGATGAAGTATATATGGTAATGGAGCTTCACCCGGAATTCCCAAGACGAACGCCGAGCCTCATCGCACAATTGCTCTGGCAGCTTGGAAATGTCCTATGGATTCCTGTCATTGTCGGCGTGGTGCTATCTATATTCCAGAAATGGAAAGGGTCGCCGCCAAGGCTATTGAATGTGTTCTGGATGACGTGGTTGCTCGCCGCGTTGCTGCTACCACTAACAATGCCGTTCATGTATGCCAGATTCTTCAAGTACTCAATTCCAGCCATGGCATGGTTCGCCGGGCTAACAGTCTCATGGATGCTGGTGAGGTATAGTTCTTATGAGAAGCAGGTAGAGACCATGCAATAAATGCCAATGAACTGGCCAAGTGCTGGCCATAGTAGTAGGTGCAGATGTGAAGAAGGATCCAGGGGTTACCGCATCAAGAAGTAACCTGTTCTTTAGAATTCTCCGGGGCATGGTGTCGTTCAATCCCAACCCCAGAAGGAGACATTCATAACATGCTGACCCAGAACTACTACTCAGATTCAGCAACATGGGTTGCACCCGGCTTTAGCCGGGTGATACGGAAAAAGGACAAGAGCAGAGCGCGCTTTAGCGTGCTTGACAAGGAGCCTATTCATGGAAGCTAGGCCAATACACGTCTTTAGCCAGATATACATTCACTTAAACTGGCACTGCAAAGACAGCTTGCCGATGATTCACAAGGAACTGGAGCCAAGACTCTACGCATTCATTCAAGAGTACTGCGCGGAAGACGACGGGATTCATTTCCTTCAGGTCGGAGGTACTGAAACTCATGTGCACCTATTGATCCGAATAGAGCCCCATGCTCATCTCGCTGAATGGGTTGGGAAGGTAAAAGGAGCATCAGCATATACAATGAACAAACAGTTTGGACCAAAGTCAATACAATGGCAACGTGGCTATGGAGCCTTGAGCTTCGCAAAGAGTGATAGCGATGCCCTCGTGAGGTATGTGAGGTCCCAGAAAGAGATTCACAAAAGCCGAAAACTGAACGTCCTCTTAGAGAAGTTCGACGGCTAGGCCAGGCATCTATCTCAACCTGCCAGCAATTAGGTGGGGAACTAGCCCGTAGAAGCGCGCTAAAGCGAGCTGGTGTACATGATGTGGCTGTGATCACCGGGCTGAAGCCCGGTGCAACATAGGGCGATACTGACCTCAGACTGGGGCACCTCACAGACTATTGCCTTACCTAACACTATGTCCTGCTACTATCCCGAATCCTACTCTGTTCGAGTCGCACTCTTGCCGTCTACGGGGAACGCAGCAAAAGCCAACTGTGTGATGGTTCGTTGCAGAGTATGGTATACGAGATGGCGTTGCCCCCTTCAGCACCAAGTAGTACTCAAGAATTTCCAGTGCCATAGGTTCCACCCGGCTTTGGCTTGAGGGGCAGTTCGCATGCTATTAATCGAGCCTTGGATGTTCAACTGTCATTTACTCAAGTGGCACTTCATATCGGTATCTGCTACACGCCTCGTCCGTCAACCACTCCACCACAGTCCAAAACCTCCTCACGCGCCAAACTCCCGCTTGCCTGACTTCGCGCGCTCTTGCAGCCTGTGACACTCGCCGCAGGCGGGGATTTTGTTGAAGGATTTGTCATGTCGACTGCCGCAGTTCCATCGACTCCGGGCGCTGATTCGCGACCCGACGCCCAAGGCCGCTTTGGTCCGTTTGGCGGGCGGTTTGTGCCCGAAACTCTGATGACGACCTTGCTTGAACTCGAGGAACAGTACGAGCAAGTGCGCCAGGACGCGGCGTTTCAGGCGGAACTCGACGAGTTGTGGCGCGAGTACGCCGGGCGGCCGACGCCGCTCACCCGCGCCCGTCGGCTCGAAGAGTATTGTGGCGGAGGACTGAAGATTTACCTCAAGCGCGAAGACCTGCTGCATACGGGGGCGCACAAACTCAACAACACGCTGGGACAGGTGCTCCTCGCGAAGCGACTGGGCAAAAAGCGCATTATCGCGGAAACTGGCGCCGGACAGCACGGTGTCGCGACGGCCACGGCGTGTGCGCTGTTTGGCCTGGAGTGCATCGTCTACATGGGGAAGGAAGACACAGAGCGACAG
>JAUIJJ010000396.1 GCA_030431385.1 bacterium
ATTGTTCATCGGCAAGCACGCTACAAATGACGGAAATCTTGGAGCGTTTCGCTGGCAAAGTTCGGCGAGGCTCTCGTTAGCCTCGCGAGCTAGCTAAGGCGAGAGATCGGGGGGTGCGTATTGCTCTAAAGGTGGTGATGCCAATGAGGGGAGTTGCCGCACATCCCCTGCGGAAGAAATCGCGTCGAGCCGAACAGAAACCTCTGTCATCAAGGGAAACGCGGATGCACGCTCTAGCATGTGAGGGATGGCGACACCTGACTTTCGGACTGCAGCGAGGTAGGCGTGAGGTAGAAAGTGGCAATTGATATCTAGCGCGCTGACGGTCATCCATGCCTCCGTACTAATTACTACAGAATATTTATTCGCAAGACCGGTCCAAGCCCGCAACCCAAATCGGTGTGTGTGGGGATCTTTCGTTTCTGGGGTCTCCGATTTAGATGGGAAGCCATTGGAGCTCCCCCGCCGGACGACTGGTAGCGGAAGCATCGAGTGAATGCCGGCACCGGGGCGGACAACGAGGCCGCGCACCACTGGAGTAGCGTGGGGGCCAAGGAAGATGTGACTTGTAAAGAGGCCTACCGATCAGTGCGTCAAGTAGCCGACACCCAGCCCCTTGAACTCGAGCTGATACTGCTGTTCGGCGTTAACCACGCCAGCGCCGCACGATCCACGGATCATAAGTTGCGAAGGAACAATGACCTCCATTGGCAGGTCTCGTGGGGAGCCCGACTCGATCTCGGTGACGAGACGTTTCACGGCTTGGCGTCCGATCTCAGGGAGATTCTGCCGAACCGTCGTGAGGCCCTGATAGGTCTCATGATAGAACTTCGGAAGGTAGTGAACATAGTCGTCAAACCCGGTCACTGCCATGTCGTCAGGAACACTCATTCCCATTTGTTCGAGCAGGAGAATGAACTGGATTGCCGCATCATCCTTGAGAGTCATGATAGCGGTTGGCGGTTTCTTACGTCGCTTCCAGGAATCCAAGAGCCGTTGCTTCGGCTCCATGGCGAAGTACTCGAGGCGGGGAAGTTCCACGAGGTCGGAGGGAGCGACTCGCAGCCCGGCTTCCTTCATTGCGTCGCGATAGCCGCGAAGTCGGTCATCAATGCTGGAGTATTCTGGGGAGGTGTAAACGACCGCGATCCTTTCGTGACCCTGAGAAATCAAATGGGTTGTAAGCTTCCGGAACACTTCGTAATTGTCCGAGCTAATGAGTGGCGCACTGTACTGATTGGGAAGATTGTGGTAGTTTGTGCGCACGAATGGAATTCCGCGGTCCTTCAAGTAGCGATGGACTGAGTGGCTGGTATTGGACTCGTAGAACGGCATGAGGATGAACCCGGAGGTGAACCGGCGCGTCATCGATTGGATGCACTTGAGCGACCGTTCGGGAATGCCATTGGATGAAGCGAAAAGGAACTGATACTCGCTGCCACTCAACTCATCCTCAATCCCGTTCATGATGACGCTACAAAATGGGTTCGCGATGTGTTCGAGAAGGATCCCGATACTGTTTTCGACGAGTTGGATCAGGCTGGAGGCGATCTTGTCCTTATTGTACCCGAGTTCTTTCGCCGCCTCGATGACGGCCTGTCGCGTCTTTTGGCTGATCCCGATACTGTTCGACCGGTTGTTGAGAACCTTGGACACCGTGGCTTGGCTAACGCCAACGCTCCTGGCGATATCTTGGTGAGTGACTCCTTTGCCCTGCTTCATGATACTCCTGCTTTGTGTTATCGTACCGCTAGTCCATGTGAAAAACTTCTTCGAGTGGGACGACTACCGGTGAATTGTCCGGGTTAACGTCCATGAGATCGGCCATGTGGGCCCACCACTCCTGAACGATTTTCGTCTGGGGTAGATTATGGGCAGTATGATCATCAGCGAGCTTCTGAAACGCAAACAGAGTAAGCGTCTCTGGATCGAGATAGATCGAATAGTCGCTAACGCCCGCAGCCTCCAGTTGGCGAGAAAGCTCGGGCCAGATGTCATCGTGGCGGCGCTTGTATTCGGCTTCGTTTCCTGGCTTAAGCTTCATTTTGAAGGCGTTACGTATCATCATGACCTCTGCGGTGGGGGCAGTCGCCCGTTCGAATCGTAAGTACGGTATAATTATGTCTTGCCGCCTGAGAGAAAACTCAAGCACAAAGGATGGCACGAACGCCATTCGAAAATTGGAGCGCAATGTGAAGACTACAGTAGTCGGGAGTTACCCGGTTCCGATCTGGTTACAGGCGATTCCGGCGCCGGATTCTCTAACGGATGCGA
>JAUIJJ010000397.1 GCA_030431385.1 bacterium
CGGACCCGTCGTTTCGAAGGCGTTGTGGATCGCTCGGACCGCCGCTTCCAGGTCCTTCTCGTCGATCACGCAGGAAATCTTGATCTCAGAAGTGCTAATCATCTGGATGTTGATACCGTTTTCGGAAAGCGCGCTGAACATCTTGGAAGCCACGTTGGAGTGCGACCTCATCCCAACCCCGACTGCGCTGACCTTCGCAATCGATTGGTCGCTCTTCACCTCCACGGCACCGATCTCGTCGCAAAGCTCCTGACTAATCTGAAGCGCCTTCTCGAAATCGTCCCGCGAAACCGTGAAACTGATGTCGTTGTGACCGCCGGTCCCGACGTTCTGGATGATCATGTCGACCACGATGTCACGCTCGCCGATGCGGCTGAACACCTTTGCCGCCACGCCAGGGATGTCCGGCAGGCCAACGATACTGATCTTCGCTTCACCGCGATTGAAAGCGACTCCACTTACAACGACGTCTTCCATATCTTTCTCCTCACGGACTACGAAGGTCCCCTCGCGATCATGAATGTAGCTTCTCACATGAAGCGGAACTCGATAGTTCTTGGCGAACTCGACACTGCGCGACTGAAGAACTCCGGCGCCGAGCGACGCCAACTCAAGCATCTCGTCGTAGCTAATCCGCCCGATCATCCGGGCCTCTTCGCAGACACGAGGGTCCGTTGTGAAGATGCCGTCGACGTCCTTGTAAAACTCGCAGCACTCCGCCTTCAGCACTGCCGCCAAGGCCACTGCCGTAATATCCGACCCACCCCGACCCAGCGTCGTGACTTCCTGCTCCTCCGTCGCGCCCTGAAACCCCGCGACCACCGGAACGAATCCTTCGTTGATCGCAGCCTCAAGCCGCTGACAGGCGATCTGGCGTATTCGCGCACGACCGAAAACCTCCTCGGTCATGATTCCGACCTGCGATCCGGTGAAGCTGATCGAAGGCACGCCCTCGGCATGGAGCGCGATTGCCATCAGCGCGATGGACTGCTGCTCGCCCGTTGCCATGAGCATGTCCAGCTCGCGCTCGGGCGGAGTTCCGTCGAGGCCCCGCGCCATCGCAATCAACCGATTCGTCGCGTCTCCCATGGCAGAAACCACCACCACGACCTGGTTGCCGGCTTCCCGCGAGCGGCGAACGATGGACGCCATGTGCCGGAATTTGTCCGCGAGAAACTGCGCTCCATAGAGCGGCGCATTCTCGTCTCTGGCGCGGCCCTTGCCCTTGTCGCCCAGGGCGTCTCCGCCGAATTTTTGTACAATCAGTCCCAAATTTGTCGACTCTCCGTAAAAACTCGAAACGTGACCACAACGGCTTACCCGAGGGATGTCAAGCGCCAGCCCCGATCTGCGCGGAGAATTGGACTGTGGCGGCTCACGGCCGACGCGTCGCGAACACGAGCTCTGAGAAATGTGAGGTGGCGGAACTCCTCATTCGGAAGGCGGGGAACTCCATTCGCACGTCGACACGCTCGGCCCAAGGCGTCCTCCCCTCGAGCACGAAGACGATGCGATCGGGAACTCCCTCGCGCGCTTCCGGGTCACTCGTGATGTCATGTGTCAGCCCCAGGATCACACGCTCAAGATCGGTCTCCGACCTGAGGAGATAGTACTGGAGTGAGAAGTACTGGTGAAGATTCTCCGCGAGGATCATGGTCTCACCCGAATGGTTTTCCACGTCCTCGGCGATCAACGCGGTGACTTCGCGCCAATCCTCAATAGGCCGCTGATCGATGCTCACGGAAAAACCCCATCCGAAGAAAACAAGCGTCATGATGCCAACAGAACGCTTCGCGCCTTCGCTCGGTATCGCGGCGACGGCGATACCGAAAACAGCGCAAAACAGCGGCACGACACAGTTCATGTATCTCGGCAGATACACAGGATGGAACTGCGAAACAACCACCACCAGAGCGGGAACGGAGAGGAGGACGAAGGGAATCAGCCACGCGCGCTTCTCTGCTGCCTTCTCCCGCGTCGTCAGCCAGACCCCGGCGATCATCACGGGCAAGATGAGGAAAATGAGGATCGGCCAGAGGTACCCCTGCAACTCATCGAACTGCCGGTCGCGGAAGTAGAACTCGCCAAACACAAAGTGCAGCGGCGTCCGTTTTTTATAGAACGTGCCGGTGTGAGTAATCGTGAAACGCTCGGAGCGGGGGTCGAAGGCGACCAACGCGTCTCCGTGGCCGGTGCCGATCCAGACCAGCCCCGTACTCGCGTCCACGCGGACCACGTAGGGCAAGGCATCCGGAATGGAGATGTCCCATT
>JAUIJJ010000072.1 GCA_030431385.1 bacterium
CTCTTGACTCCATGCTAGGCGGGCCGGGCCTTCGCCGTGGACGCCGTCACCCATACGACCTTTTTCCGGGTGAAGCACTCGACTTCTGGCGGGTGGAAGCAGTGGAGCCGCCTCGACTCCTACGCCTCCGGGCAGAGATGAAGGTCCCCGGGCGTGCTTGGCTTCAGTTCGAAGCCTTGCCAGAGGGGAAAGGCACACGGCTCATCCAACGAGCCATCTTCGCCCCCCGTGGGCTGCTGGGACCTCTCTATTGGTACGCCCTCTATCCGTTTCATGGCTTGATTTTCAGCGATTTGATTCGGGCGGTAGGGCGTGAAGCAAAACGCCTCGACGACATTCGCCAAAAGCATCCGCGAACCGATAGGGTTGGAAAGAATCACTGAGTGCGGATTTCTCAAAGAGTCCCACGCGCCCCGACCCTCAAAAACAGAAACGGCAAATCATGGCAGTGAAGCAGGAACAATGCCGCACCTAGCCGGAACTGGCCACCGGTCTGTATAATGAATCAACTGGCGGCAGGGCTGAGATCTACGACACATTAGAAAAAATTACAGATCCCCCGCTGGCATGGAAATGGGCGACAGCGAAAGCGCGCATTTGGGGTAGGTACTTTGCGGTACTGCCTACTGAGACCATTGAACTACCATGCCGGTCGCAACTCCCCCATCGTTTCAGGTTCGCGAATGATTCCTCGATGGAAAAGCGGGCTTTTGGAGGTAGTGTCCATAGTTTTTTGCACTTTTGTTTCTGAGGCGTGGTTCGCCCAGCCTGGAGAGGATGAGAGGGGTGGATGGGGGGAGAAGAGTGGCTCATTCTTCATTGTTCTTCGGGTGTTCGAATCGATAGTGGTAGCACGATTGCACGGTCAATAGGCATACCAAAGTGTTCCAGATGCTGCCTTTTGAATCACAGATATCAACACGGACTCCACGATATTGCCAGCCGACACGGTCACCATCGTTTCACCCGCCTTCTGTGCTCGTACCATTCCACTCGAATCAACTGTAGCGATTCTGGGGTCAAAGCTAAAAAAAATCAAATCGGCAACTTTAAGTGGCTCTGCTGTCTCAAGCCCACTAGGGTAAGAAACATGCGTCAATAGAGAGAACTCTTCGCCATCAGATAGTTGAATATTCCAATCCTCTTGAAACAAACTGAGTGAGTGAACAGGCTCGTCGGTGATCACTTGTATGACTTTGACATCCACCCCTATGAGGTCCCCCTGTGAATATGCCAGGACCATTAGTGGATGGTCAGAGATTTTGTTGGGAGCCCGTACACTTGCGCGAAAAGGAATGTCGACTAGAAGTGTCTCTTGTTCGTCAAACAACACTGCTATGGTATCGACATTCGAAGACGCTTCAATCTCAATTAGAATGTCTTCATTGGGCACGTAGCTGACCTTCTCGTTCTGTATGACTATTGAAACCGCATCGGGAAGTCGCATCGCACCTCCACTTTCTATTAGTCGAGTAAGAGGATTGTTCTCATATCCGGGCACCGGCCAAAGTGCTCTAGGGACATCCTGAAAACCGCCTGCAATAAACTCCTCTGTGATCTCTAGGTCTTGAGACAAGAGATCCTCGATTCGCTCAAGGACATTTGGCTCATCTAAGAGGCTTGCGCCGTTATGGTCAGGGACTGGCAGCACGGATATATGACTTCCTGATAAACCTCCCGACTGACTCGTGAAACCCACCACATAGTCATGCGGTTCCTCTAGCATTTGCCTATCATACCACGGGATATTGTAGATCTCGCCTAATGAGATACCATGACTCGTCTGTATGTGTGGTATAGACTCAATCAGACGCCACAACATTTTCAACTGGTCACTTTCCATTTTCTGACCCGATGCCAAGGCATCTCCAACGATAGCATGTGAAGGCACTGTGGGTGGCGGACCTTCGTTAAGGCGTTTGTATGCAGCGCTATTGATAGCAAGGTCATTGAAGGCGCCACCCGAGTCATTTAAACTCAATCCATTGAGAGCATAAAGTCGTTCTAGCGCTCCATACACGCCTGTTATCACCTGTACAACTCCTAGTCGTTTGCCAATATTGGCGAGCTCGGAGCCAGAATGTGGTGTATCGACCGTGATAAACTTTCGGACATAACTTTCGCCCGTAATCGGATTCTTCACTCTTTCGTGAAGATATTGTCTCCCGAGAACCCCTCCCATACTATGTCCAAGCAGATCGACTTTTTCGGCAATGTAACCATGATATCTCACCTGATTCAATAGATGTTTAACTCCCTCTGGGACAACGTGTCTGTTTTCAACGAATGATGCCGTGTTAGTTCTGCTATAATCATGTATGGACAAGATTCCTGAATTCATAGAAGTCCGCCCCTCAGGCTGCCAACCGTTGTCGCGAAGGAAGCGCGCGGCTGGTTGCCAAGAGGCAGCACTGCCGAGAAATCCATGAAGCATAAGGACGGGGGTCCGGATTAACTTTAGGGGGCGTTCTGCAGAAAACTCGATGTCACCGACTCTCGCAAAGATTGGAACTTCATACAGATTCGTACCTGGTTCGCCAGGATAATGGTGAGGCGCTCTATAGACGGCCTCCCATCGATTAGTAACATAAGACCAAACTGGTGGCACAATTATGCTGCCTTCTGAACCATCAGTCTGAAGCGGAAGCATCGAAACTTCTGAGTCTGGCCCAGCACCCGGAAAATTGAAATGTATCACTACATTTGACACTCCATCACAGGAGGCACCCAGTACTTCCGTCCCCTTGAAATCTTCATATTTAACACTTATGTTTGAAACGATGCCAATACTTTGCACAACGAGTTGGTCGGTACGTGACTGTGTGCTATGCCTCCTGATGAATACCAACTCATCCAAGCCGTCTCCATTAAAATCCCCGGCTTCTATGGCATCTGCTTCACTGGATGAAGTGATTTGTCCACTCCATCGCACTTCTGGTCCTTCTGTACCCGAACTCAACCCATCTGGTGAGCCTAGAAAGATCATCGTACTCCAAGTAAACTCACCAGTCACAATAAGGTCGTCATAGGTATCTTGATTAAAGTTTCCAACTACGACGGTGTCGTAGCGTGAGTTACCTGGCCATGGAAGATCATATGTTTGGGTTTCTTGGGCTGCTAAACTTTGAGTCAGAAAGGCACATGCAACAATGACCGCAGTACTTATCTCACAAAAGCCTTGGAAAAAGATTGGGGATGACATTCAGCTAGCCTCCTTTAGTTTGAAGTGATGCTACTATCCCATATGGCATCGTCGAAGTTGTTGAGAAGAGCGTCAAGGAAAAGTCTGCTAAGAACCAGAAACCGTCAGCCTATGACTCGGTCACTCTTGGATTACCCGTGAAAATGTGAGAGACCGATGAAGTACACCGCCTGAATCCTCTGCGCCTTCCCGCTTTGCCCTGTGAAGAGTCGGTTGCCGACGATCGGAATTGATTCTGACGCAATTGTGAGTTTGTGAGCCGAATACAGGGTGGGGTTCGCGTTCGCTTGCGCTTCAGTACGTGCGGATCCGTGCCGTTCACCTCTAGATTTGTGCGGCGGGAATCGTCGTCGTAACCCTTGTCTGCGAGGACTTCAACATCATCACTTTTAAGTAATTCTTCGAATACCTGATTGAAGAGTTGCGCACCTCGCAACCGCGCACTATCAGCGAGCACATTGATAGTCTCGAGGATCCTCTTCGTACTCTTGCCAACGATCAGACGACATAAGGAATCGGGCGGAGGAGAAGAAGGTCGAAACATCATGCATCATACGCCTCGTGATTGAGCTACCGAACGAGGAACACTATCCGAACAGCGTGGTCAAACGCGAGGGGATAGTTCAGTGGTCTCTCACTGACTACCTTTCGTCGGAACTCTATCCTTGCTTTGGGCGGCTGTGGGGCGTGAATCTTGTCCTCTGCTGGTGTTGTGAGTTCCTGTTCAAAGGCTGCTGCCATGTCTGATTCCCATCGTATTCATCTCAACGTCTTTGAAGGTCCGTTGGACCTGTTGCTTCATCTCGTGAAGATCAACGAGATGGACATCTATGATATTGAAATTGCCTCGATTACGAAGCAGTACATGGAGTACGTGGCGGCGATCAAGGATGCGGACCTTGAGGAGGCGGGCGACTATCTGGTGATGGCGGCGACGCTGATGAATATCAAGAGCCGCTCGCTGCTGCCCCGCAACCCGACGGAGGAAGAGCTACTCTCCGATGAGGAGGAGATCGACGAGATATTTAGCACGCAGGAGCTGATTCGTCGGCTGGTTGAATACCGGAAGGTGAAGGAGCTGGCGGAGGAGCTTCGCAAGCGCGAGGAAGAGAACTCGCGCCTCTTTTACCGCACCAACGTGATCCCGGTCGTGCCCGGCGCGAACGAGGAGCTGCCGCGTCAGGACATCCTCAATCTCTTCGACGCGTTCGTGCGCGCGATCAAGCGGGTGCGTGTGGAGAATGACCACAACGTCCACACCGAGCAGTACACCGTGGAGGAGAAGGTCGTGGACATCCGGAGCAAGTTGCGGCAGTCCAAGCAGGTGAACTTTTCGCGGGTGTTCGAGGCCTGCGTTTCGAAGATGGAGGTGGTGTGCTACTTCCTCGCGATCCTCGAACTCTCAAAGTTGCGTGAAATAACTCTCGCCCAGGCCGGACCCTTTGAAGACATTCTCGTCGAACCTTGGGATGAGAAAGTGATTTACGTTGGCTGACCAGCAGGAACCCGGCGAACAAAAAGACGAATTGGAACTGGGAATCGAGCAGGACGACGAGGCGAAGTCCAAAGGGCAAGTTGACGCCCAGGACGACCCCGACGCGCTCGATCCGGAATTGCCAATGCCACGCGGCGAGGAAGTCTACTCCGTGATGGAAGCGCTGTTGTTCGCGGCGAATTCCCCCATGACGATCAAGCGGCTTTCGGTGCTGATGAACGGCGTTCCTGTCGAAGAAGTTCAGGACGCGCTGGACGAGCTGAAGGAGCGCTACGATAACGTGCGCTGCGGGCTGGCGGTCATGGAGGTGGCCGGCGGCTGGCAGGTCGCCACGCGGCCCGAGGTCGCCGATTGGGTGCTACGGCTCCATCGCCATCGCAGGCGCAACCCGCTCACCCCGGCTCTCATGGAAACGCTCGCCATCGTGGCCTACCGCCAGCCGATCACGCGCGCCGATATCGAGGCGGTGCGCGGTGTGGATTGCGGCAGCGCGATGCGCTCGCTTCAAGACGCGGGGCTGGCGGAGATCGTCGGGCGCAAGGAAGTGCTCGGCCGGCCGCCGCTCTACGGCACCACAGAGCAGTTCCTCAAAATCTTCGGCCTGAAGGACTTGGAGAGCCTCCCATCGCTGGGCAAGCTGCGAGAGGTCCTCGAGGGTGCGATGAAGCGCGACGAAGAGCCTGCGGTCGACGGCGATGGGGAACCATCAGAAGACGCGCCGCAGGCAGAAGAGCAATCAGCCGACGCCCCCGCAACCGAGCAAGCGCCCGAGGAACCCACCTCAACGTAGCCCTTCGTGGCGAGTCTGGGTCTTGGCCCGCGCGCCCTTCCCGGTTGCGCCGCTTTGGGAATTCGGGTTTCTGGGCGCAGTTAGCCAAACAGACGGAAGAATGCCATGGATTTTCTCAAGGGTCTCAGCAGCAGCCAACGTTCACTGATTCGCCACTCCGCCGCCTACCGGGATTACACCCCCGGCACGTTGATCTTCAACGAAGGCGACCCGGCCTATGGTCTCTACCTGATCGTGACGGGGTCGGTTGAGATTTTCAAGAGTTCCCGCGACGGCGAAACGCAGCTCGCAGTGTTAAGTAGCGGCGAGACCTTCGGCGAGATGGGGCTGTTTACCTCCAATCACATGCGCACCGCTGGCGCGCGCACCAGCGCCGAATCGACACTCTACGAACTGCCCGCCAATCCGGTGGAGATGCTCAAGCGTGTTGGCGATACGGAAGCCGCGTTCAAGCTCGTCCAAAACCTGATCTGCATTCTGGCAAATCGGCTCCGGGCGAAAGATTCGGCCAGCGCGCGCGTCGATTCGAGCTACCGCCCTATTGCGACCTACGAGATGGACACGAGCAACGCGCTGGAAACCATCGAGAAGTCACTGCCGAGCGGTTTCTTCCGCCGCTACATGGTCGCGCGGACGTACAAACCGGGCGATGATATCTGCCGCGAAGGCGACAAGCCGGAGGGCTTTTGGTTTGTCCACGAGGGTTGCCTCGAAGTGGTGCAAGGCGCGGCCGGTTCGGAGGTGGTACTCAACCGCCTGGTCATTCCCACGATTGTTGGTGAGGTCGGGTTCTTTACCGGCGAAAAGCGCTCGGCCACGCTTCGTGTTGCCGAGCCTGTGAAGGCCACCTACTTTTCCGCTAGCGACTTTGAAAAACTCAAACGCGAGGATCCCGAGGAAGCGTTCCGAGTTCTATTCGCGGCGGCGCAGCTTACCGTCGCGCTCATCGTCGAGCGCGAGAAAGCCGACCACGGATGATTCTTGATCGCATCGAAAACTGGGCGCTGTACTTCGAGCCGAACTCGCGGGTGGGTCGCGCTGTTCACTGGCTGACGCATCGCCTTCCCGACGACGCCGAGCCCGGTCGCATCGACATCGACGGCGAGGACATCTTTGCCATCGTTGAAAGCTACGATTCGATCTCCGCTTCCGAGACTCGCTTCGAAGCCCACCGCCGCTACCTCGACATCCAGTACGTCCGGGGCGGCGCTGAGATCATTGGCTGGGCACCGCTCTCCACTCTCAAGGAGATCGAGCCGTACAGCCAGGAGCGCGACGTGGCGTTCTACGAGAAACCGGAGCACTACACGACGCTCGAACTGTTCCCCGGCAGCTTTGGGCTTTTCTACCCGAACGACGGCCACATGCCGCGCATCACGCTCGGCGACCACAGATCTGTCCAGAAGGTGGTCGTGAAAGTCCGGGTCTAGGATTTGAGATGCCCCCCGGGCCGAAGAATCGACTTCCCCTTGCCCACTGGAGCCCCGGCTCGTGAGTTGGGGGCCGAATTCACGGAGGAAGGTTTGTCCCTGTTATGATGATGAAAGGCCGCAAGGTACTGGTCGTTGGCGTCGCCAACAAGATGTCGATCGCGTGGGGAATCGCTCAAGCGCTACTGCGCGAAGGTGCGACCGTCGGGTTGACGTATCAGAACGAACGGCTCGCCGGCAATGTTCAGAAGCTCGCCGACGAGTGCGATCCCAAGCTGCAAACGTGGGAGCTGGACGCCACCGATCCTGAGTCGGTTGCCGCTGTCTTTGGCTCCATCGAGAAGGAGTGGGGCGAGTTGCACGGGTTGGTTCACTCGATCGCCTACGCCCCGCGCGAAGAACTGACGCCGGGAATCATCAAGACGACACTGGAGAACTGGAACTCGGCAATCCACGTGAGCGCATACACGCTCGTCGAGCTGCTACGTGGCGCGAAGCCGCTGTTCGAGAAAGCAGGCGGCGGGTCGGTGATCACGATGTCCTACGACACGACCAAGGTTTACCCGAACTATAACTTGATGGGCATCGCGAAGTCCGTGCTGGAGCAGACGACGCGCTACGCCGCTTGGGACGCTGGCCGCATGAACGTTCGCGTCAACGCGATCAGCGCGGGTCCGATGAAGACGCTGGCCGCGCGCGGGATCAGCGGTTTCTCAAAGATGATGGAGGAAGGCGCGAGCCGCAGCCCGCTCGGCCGAAACGTTACGATGGAAGAGGTGGGCAATTCTGGTCTGTTCCTCCTCAGCGACATGTCGACAGGCATCACCGGTCAGGTGATTTACGTCGACGCCGGGCAGGTCATCGTTGGGGCTTCCGAGAAGTAGATCCCACCGACAACTCGGGGATTTCGCTTGCAAAGCGGGCTGCGGGAGGGTTGACTTCCCGCCGCTTTTTGTGGGGAAACCTGATTTCCTCGCACATCTTACGACGGGAAGGGGGTGTCTTTAATCAATGGCACTTATACACGTTGAAGAAGGAGAGCCGATCGATCGCGCTCTCAAACGCTTCAAGAAAGAATGCCAGAAGGCCGGAATTCAGGCCGAAGTTCGCCGCCGCGAGTACTACGAAAAACCGTCGGTAAAGCGGAAGCGTAAGGACGAGGCAGCACTTCGCAAGATGCGCCGTCGCGTCGCCAAAATGCGCCGCCGTATGGAAAACTCCTAAGCGTCGTGCTTCACAATCGCATTCACTCCGGCCCGGACGTCATCGTCCGGGCCGTTCTTTTTTCCTTACCCGAGGAGGCTTTGAGCGCGGGTAGGGTGTCGCGCTCTCGCCGCTCCATCGTTTCCGTTGCCTCTCGCCCGGTGGGGTTTGAGAATTCTTCTCCGGTTTGGCGTGGGCTCTTGGCGATCGCAGGAGTCCCGATCGAAACCCGGTGACGCACACTTTGCCGCGAGTCGGCATCTGACGAAAGCTTCTTATGACTTTTCGAGTTCTGATCCAGTTGGCCCTTTGCATGATCCTTCCCCTCGCGGTGATGGCCCAAGCGCCGGACATGACCCGCGACGACGTTGCCAATGAGTCCGTAACGATCCTGCAGAACGACTCGCTGTCGCTCGAACAGCGGAGGGATCTGCTGCGCAGTATCGTGAACCGATTCCCCGACGTGGCACCCGGCTGGGCCGCGTACGGCGAGATCCTGCACAAGGTTGGCGAATCGGACCTCGCGATGGCGAGTTTCCGCAAAGCCATCGAGATCGATTCGACTCTCTACACGCCGTGGATGTGGCTCGGGATCATGTACAAGCGCGGCACACCCCAGCCCGACTACGAGGAAGCCAAGCGCTGTTTCAGGAAAGCGCTGGAACACGGCGCGCCGGAAGCGCGCACCCGCAACGAGCTCGCCGTGACGCTTGCGCTCAGCGACGATTACATGGGCGCGCTCAAGGAATGGCAGGGCGCCGTCCGCGCGGATCCCGAATGGGGAGCCCTCTACAATAATCTGATCAAGGCCGCGCTTGCGCTGGGCGACGACCAGCTCGCCGCCCAGTACGTCTCCGGCGCCATCAAGGCCGAACGATTCGAGGAAAATGCGATCCTGATCTTCGGCGAGTACCTTGTCGGCGAAGACCGCATCGAGGAAGCTGCGCGGCTCTACCAGCGCGCCATGGACGCGCACCCGCTCAACGCCCGGCTGCGTTACTACTACGGGACGTCGCTGGGGCAGCTGGGTGAGACCGAGGCCGCTATCGACCAGCTCATCGCCGCCAAGCGCCTCGCCGCGCGCGACGACGACGCGGGTGATGTACCTCAGGCCGTCGACTGGATGATCTTCAAGCTGGAGTTCCCCGACGACGAAGACGATTTTCAGGATGCGCGCCAGCTGGTGTTCAATCAGCAGGCCAGTGACAGGGACCTGAGCAAGGCTGTCGAGCGCGTGACACCGCTGATCGAGCGGCACCCTGAATTCTGGAACGGCTGGTTCGTCCGCGCCGTCGCCCATCGCCGCCTCAACCTCGTTAACGAAGCGCAATTCGATCTCAAGCGCGTGCTCGAACTCCATCCCAGCGAGCCCAACGCGATGATGGAGCTGGCGCTGCTTTCCCGCGATCAATTCGAGTTCGAGGACGCGGTCGAGTATGCCGAGTCCGCAGTGAAGCTCGCGCCTCGCGACCCGGTTTTCAAAGTCAATTCCGCCTTTATCATGATCGAGGCCGAACGATGCGACCGCGCATGGGAGCTCTACCGCGAGACGCTGCGGCTCATCGGCGGAGAGAACGCTGTAACAGAAGTCCTCCGCGACGAGTTGGAAGTGCGGTGCGCGGAGTAACCCCGTGGAACTAGCGGGGCGCACCCGCCCCCACCCGGTAGCACTTTTCTTACTGGCGGCATCGACCTACCTCTTCCTCGCCATGGTCGGCATGCTGCCCGGCTCGCTTCACCTCTTCGACCAGTGGTTCACTTGGTTCGAGGACCCGACAGGCAACTATCGCGTGTGGTGGTTCTCGCAGGTCATGTCCGGCAATGGCGGATCGATCTGGGAGATGCCCCTCCTCCTCTACCCCACCGGTATCAACACCATGATGCAGTCCAATGGGCTCGCTAAGGAGCTGCTAGCAGCGCTGCTGGGCGGAGGCCGTGCGCCGTGGCTGGCGGGCAACATCATCGCCGTGACCACCCCGGCAACGGTCGCGCTGACGGCCTATCTGGTGCTCAGGCGGTTGCTGCGCGGCGCGTTCCTTCCGGCGCTCGTAGGCGGATGGCTCACTGGTTGGTCGGGCCAGTTCCTCGGTCACATGGTGTCGCCGTGGATGGCTTCCTCGGAGGGCCTTGTTCTGTTCCTCGCGGCTGTGCTGATGATGCGGCGACGCTGCGATTGGAGACTCGCCTCCCTCGCGGGAGTCGCGGCGGCGCTGGCAATCTGGCTGCAGATGCAGTTCCTCGTCCACATCGTCGTAGTCGCGGCGGTGTATCTGGTGGATCGCATGATGGTGAAGGACTGGCGCGGGGGCGGCATGATGTTCCTCAGCGGCGGCGTCGCTATCGTGCTGACGCTTCCGCTGCTCATCGCCACTTGGCAGGCCTACGGCGGCGACATGGAGCTGATGGCCGGGGGCGACTCGGAAGAAGCGATGTTGCTGTGGCGAAATCACCTCGCCCAGTTCTTCCTCCCCCCGCGCGACATGATGCCGCTCGGCACCGTGAGCAGCCTGCTGATCGACGCAGGACTCCCCATCAATCCACACCGTGTGCCGTATCTGGGCTGGGTCGTCTTGCCGTTGGCGTGGATCGGATGGCGCACAAAACACCGGGGAACAGGGTTCCTCGCTCTGATCGCTGTCGTCTTCACGCTACTCAGCTGCGGCCCCGTGATCTCGCTTTTCGTAGAGCCATGGACCGCCACCAACCCCGGCGGCGAAGAGTGGTCGCTCTTTGGACTCACATGGATTCCCGGCCCGTTTTACTTCCTGAAAGATCTGCCCCTTATCAGTTCCATGCGCGTCCCCGGAAGGTTCATCGCCACGACGCAACTCGCCCTCGGGTTGCTAGCCGGCTTCGGGTTGTTGCGATTGTTTCGTGCGCGATGGGTGAGGAAGAGCGCGCTGCGTCGGGCAGGCGTTGCCGCAGCGCTTCTGATCCTGCACTTCAACGTCAACGCCTGGCCCGTGTACTTCGCGCCGAACCAATATACACCATTTTGGAAAACCATCGCAGAACAACCCGGCGAGTTCTCCGTCATGGATCTTCCCTACTCGCGCGGCATGCACCAATACGTTCACTACGGAGCATACCATCAGAAAGGAGTCATCTTCGGCTTCGGAAGCCGCGTGCCAGAGGCGTACCTTTCACGCGTCGAACTGGACTTCAATTTTCCCGGTATCAACGCGCGTTGGAATAGGACCGAATGGCCGGACATCAACGTCGAGAACTTCGCGGAATCGCTCGTTAGATATAAAGTTAAGTATGTATTGTTTCACGAACTCCATTTACAACTAAAAGGCCGACTAAGTATCGTCGCCGAATCCGACCCATCGCTTCTCGGATACAGAGACCACCTCATCAACTACTGGGAAGACCCAACGATCTGGGAGAAACAATCCCTCATCCAACCACCAAAACTCGTCTGGCAAGATGATGTTGTAAGGGCGTATGAGGTTCGTGCTATTGGTAATGGAGGTTAGGAGCGGGTGAGTATTGAGTTCAGAATGCAGGTCTCCAATCCCCATTCTTGATTTCATCCGGTCATTAGATGCCAGCGAAGTCATGTCCACGTTGCACATCAGGTAGTGTCCCCCGACACCAGTTTGTCACATTCCACGATGACATATTCAGGGATCATATCGAATTTTGATGGGTCCAGTTGACAAATGAACTCATTTTCAATGTGGTATGTTTCATTGATAAATTTTTGAATAATATCTCTAGTTCTTTCATATTTTTGGGTACCCAGCTTCGATAAATAATGAACCCCTCGGTGGATATTGGCAGTCTCGTGGTAATAATGCTGGTCCAGCTCTTTGAGCACAGAAAGATGCTTCAATGTCGAGGCCGCATTATCAAAATAAACTAAGTCTTTGCCATGAATTTTAGTTTTCAGGGCAGGGAAGCTTTCGCGAATATGATGAATTTCTACTGATTCCATACAGATTCCATTTTGTAAGTTTTCATACTATTTTGTATCGTTCAATCGGTTGGTTCGGTTGGATCGACTTATAAATTCTTTCCA
>JAUIJJ010000073.1 GCA_030431385.1 bacterium
GATCGCGTGAACACCGCGAGCAGCCAGACGCCGTGAAAGCTCCACCGCGATAAAGCCATTCTCGACGCGGCTGCCCGTAAAACCATGTAGATAAACCACCGCCGGCCGACGAATCCCCACTGAATCCGCGTGCTTACCTGAAGAAGAAGCTGGGTGTCGCGAACGTCCACAACAAGATGGTCAATCAATTCGAGAATCAGGCATTCCGCCACGACGTCATCGCATTCACCACGCAACTCGCCGAACAAATCGGGCCGGCGTCCCGATTTGTTCACATTGGGTTAACGAGCAGCGATGTCGTGGATACTGCGTGGGCTCTCCGTCTTAAACATGCTGCAAAGATTATTAGTGAGGATCTTAAGAGGATCACTGTTGTGTTGCGGCGACTCGCAAAGAAACACGCGCACACGATCATGATGGGTCGCACTCACGGGATGCACGCCGAGCCCACGACCTTCGGGTTGAAGTGTCTAGTTTGGCTTCAGGAATTCGAGCGTCACCGCGAGCGGTTTGACGCGGCGACCAAGCGCGTTTGCGTCGGCAAGATCAGCGGTGCCGTTGGCACCTTTGCTCACTCCGGCCCAAACATGGAGAAATACGTTTGCAAGTCGCTCGGACTCGGGTTTGAACCTGTGAGTACGCAAGTCGTTCAGCGGGATCGTCACTCCGAGTTCTTGTCGGTGCTCGCCCTCATCACGGCCAGCATTGAGAAAATCGCGCAAGAGGTTCGTCACCTGCAACGTCCAGAGTTTCGAGAATTGGAAGAGCCCTTCGCCAGCGGACAAAAGGGAAGTAGCGCGATGCCCCACAAGCGTAACCCGGTCGTGTGCGAGCAGCTTTGCGGGCTCGCGCGCGTCGTGCGAGCGAACGCCAGCGCCGGGCTGGAAAACGTCGCTCTCTGGCATGAACGCGACATTAGCCACAGCAGCGTCGAACGCGTCGTGATTCCCGATTCCTGTTCACTCACAGACTATATGCTTGGTAAATTGCAGTGGTTGCTAGAAGGCATGAAAGTCGACAAGAAGCGGATGAGGGAGAACCTGTGGCTGACGCGCGGGTTGATCTTTTCTCAAAAGGTATTGCTGCACCTGATAGAGGTTAGCCCGATTTCCCGGGAAGACGCCTACACATCTGTGCAAGCCGCAGCGATGCGTACGTGGAACGGCGGCGAGGACTTCGCAACGGAACTACTTAAAGAAACGCCTGTAAGAAAGCATCTCGACAGAGACGAACTCGCAGAGATCATGAACCCGGAAAGTTTCCTGCAACACATCGGTGAGCACTATAAGCGCTGCGGCATCCCGATTAAAGCGGCTCCTCGAAAAGCTTTGTAATAGTTTAGAATCACCGTGGTCCGATCACCATAAAACTAAATGCGGCCGGATCGCCGTTGTTGTCATCAATTCTGCCGGTGCGAATTCTCACGAAGTCCGTGTTGAGGCTTCTGATCGTCGCGATGCGGTTGTCGTCTTCGCTGGTGGTGACCACAGTTGGAGCTACGCTGAAGTCAGGATCGAAGTCGATAATGAATAGGTTGTTGCCTTCCTCATCAATTGTGACACTGAAACCGCCAGAACCGCTCTTGACCGTGCCGTCACTCGCGATACGCCCGTAGAGCATCTGTGTGGGTGCCGCGTTTGGTACGGCGATGGGCGAGTACTGACCGGATGAGCCAAAATAGATGTCGCCTTGCACTTCCAGTGCTGCGTCGGGGGAGGTCGTCCCAATTCCGACCCGGTCATTGGCGGCGTCGACGGACAGTGTCGGCGAATCAACGGCGAGGCCGGTCGCTGAAATAGTACCAACATTTGCGAGGGATGCGCCGCCGGCATCATTGCTCAGGGTGAGTACACTGGAAAGTCCCTGCAATTCGTTTGTGGAGTTGTTGTCATTGTCTGCGACCGAAAACGTCACGTTTGTGCCGTTGGAAATCTGCAATTCTCGATCTGATCCAGAGATCAGGATAGAAAGGTTTTGCAATTCATTTGTCGAGCTCGGGTCTACATTCGTGAGGAGCGAGCCGTCACCAATGAAATGGGCAGCGGTGACGCTCTCGCTGAAGTTAGCACCACCTTCTACCTCGAGGGTTCCGCCGGAAGAGATATAAACCTGGAACCTGATGTCACGCCCGCTGACGAACAGCTGCTGCCCGCCGGCGTAGGGGTTCGTCGCATCTGCCAGTAAGGTGACCGAGCTATTCCCACTCGCGCGGCTCGACCTGATCGTGTAAACCTCTCCCACTTGAACCGGGAGTGGCTGCGGAAAGCGGGCGACTGTATAGTCGCCCTCGGTTTCAAATGGTCCCGTATTACTTTGGGAGATCAGGGGTCCAACGGCAGCGCCTGCGATAATTGAAATTCTACCCAATGCAGAGCCATCGTCGACGGCGACACCTACGGCTTCCAGAAATCCGTCATGTTCTACTGTAAAGCTCTGATAAAGATGATCGCTCGACGTAGTTGTCGTCGAGGTATTGAAAGGATCGAGTAGATGAACTGTCTTCGATAGCTTCGTGTTGCCCGATTCATCAACCGAAACGACTCCCGAAGGTGAGCCGTCACTGGCGTCCAGTGCGCTGGGGTTGCCGAACTCACTTTCGAGAGTAGACAAGTCCACGATGGCGATCTGATTGGCCTCGGTGATCGAAAGTGTTGTGCCTTCGAGTTTGAATTCCTGCACCAGCTCGTTGACGGGATCCGCATCAGCGTCGTCGACGTTCTCGGCATACTGAGCATAAATGGCGTAGGGTGTTGCGTGGATGCGGACTCGGGGCGAAAGCGTCACGAAGTTGTCAACGCCGCCGTCTCCATCAAACGAAATCTCGAGCCATCTGGGTTCACCGTTGAAAGCGGCCGCCCCGAAGTCGAGGACCTCGGACACCTGCCCGTTGACGATGGGTCGGTCTGCGATGCCTAGCCCCAACCCAACTTGGGAACCGTCCTCAGCTGCGTCGAAGAGCTGAAACTGGAAGCTGACGTCTCCAGTGATCGGCCCGTCCGGGCCGCGCACGATTCCTTGATAAGTGAACCGGGTGTTGATATCGGCGTTGGCCCCCGCAGCAATCACCAACCCGAGGCACAAGAATAGAAGGCGTTTCATCGGCGTATCCCCACGAAAGAATGGGTCTACCAACACAACCCGGATGCCGCCTGTGAAGCAAAAAGTGCGGTTCTGACCTTTTTTGTCAGTGCTTGCGGAGGCGTTTGAGCAGGCCCTGCAAATCTCTCGGCAGGGGTTCGTGGTAGTCCATGACTTTGCCGGTGATCGGGTGCGTGAATGTGAGTTTTGTGCAGTGGAGAGCCATGCGGCTGATGATATTTTTCGGCGGCTCCACCTTGAGAATCCCCTCCGTGATGAGCGCGTGGGATTCGATGTATGGCGACTCGCTGTTTCGCGGGCGGAGCTTCTTCTTTGCCAGCGCGTCGAGTACCCGCTCGGTCAGCTTTGGATAGAGTTCATCGCCGAGGATCGGGTGTCCGGCTTCGGCGCAGTGGATGCGGATCTGGTGGGTGCGCCCGGTTTCGAGCCTGAGCCTGAGCAGCGAATGCTCGGCGAACTTTTCCTCAGTCGTATAGTGGGTGATCGCGGGTCGGCCGCGTTTGCTGCCGGGGCCGCGGCCCGACAAGTCCTGAGAAACCGTCTTCTTCAATTTGTCCGAGCCCTCGCCGAGAATCGAGCGCCAGGTGCCAGACTCCTTCCGGAGCCATCCGGTCACGAAGGCGAGGTACTCTCTCGTCAAGACACGGTGGCCGGGACGGAATTGCTGCTGCAACTCGGCGGCAGCGCGGGCGTTCTTGGCCACGACCATCAGGCCACTCGTATCGAGGTCGAGCCGCTGCACGAGGATCGGTTCGACCACTGGTTTGCCCTGCACCTTCAGGTAGGTCTTAATCAGTTCGGTGGCAGATGGGCCTTTTGCGCGCTTCGACTTTTGACCGGTTTGCAGCGTCTGAGAAACCGTTCCGGCATTCTTCGACACAACAATCACGTCGTCGTCGTTGTAGTGAACCTTGATACGTTCGTGGAGCCGTGCGTGTTTTGGCCGACCCTTACCCTGAATTCCGTGGCGGAGATCGACGACGATATTGGTTCCCGCCTCGAGTGCGGCGGTGCCATCTGAGAGCGCCTCATCGTCATCGGCTTCGGCGGCCACGAGGCCGTTCTTGATGGCGAGCATCGCACCTCGGGAGCCGAGGGCGGGGAGGCAGTTGTGCACGACCTTGTGCAGGGAAAGCCCCTGCCACTGATCAGAGTAGTTGAAAGTGTATCGCTTTTGAGCGACATCGCTGGCGGCCATTAGTCGTTCGTGTATCCCTTCTCAATCCAACCGCCGCCGAGCACGCGCTCTTCGCTGTCGAGAAAGACGACTGCCTGGCCGGGGCTGACCGCTTGCTGCGGTTCCTCAAATTCTACATGAACGCGCCCGCCCTCGAGGGGCGAGATGGTCGCGGATGCGGGGGTGTGGCGATGGCGAATCTGGACGAGCGCCGGGCGCGGCGCGTCGAGCTTCTCAAGCCCCATCCAGTTCGGTTCCTTCGCCGTGAGGCCATCGAACTGAACCGCGCTTCGTGGGCCGACGATCACCACGTTGGCGATGGGGTCGATTTCTACGACATACAACGGTTCGTGCCAGCTGATGTTCAGCCCGCGGCGCTGCCCAACGGTATAGAACGCAATCCCTTGGTGTTCGCCCATGTCCTTGCCGTCGACCGTAAGAAACCTGCCCGCTGGCATCGTGATCCCTCGCTCGGCAAACTTCTTTCTCAGGAACCCTCGGTAATCGTTGGAGGGGATGAAGCAGATTTCCTGAGACTCGGGCTTGTCGGCGGTCGGGATTTCCGCATCGCGGGCCATCTCGCGGACCGCTGGCTTCTCGTAGTCGCCGAGGGGAAACTCGATGACGTCGAGTTGCTCCTGTGTGAGCCCGAACAGGTAGTAACACTGGTCCTTGTTGCGGTCTGCGGCGCGTTGCAGCGTCCAGCGTCCGGTCTCGGGGTGGCGTACTTTTCGGGCGTAATGCCCCGTCGCCACCTTAGCGCATCCCCACAATTCAGCCTTCTCCAGCAGAAGGCCAAGCTTTACGTAGTTGTTGCAAAGCACGCAGGGGTTGGGCGTTTCTCCGGCGCGATAGGCCGCGATGAATGGGTCGATGACGTCGCGCTCGAAATCGGGCTCTACATCGAGGACGTAGAAGGGGAACTCGGAGCGCTCGGCGCAGGCGCGGGCGTCTTTTGCGTCGAAGGGTGAGCAGCAGGTCTTGATCTGTGCGCCGAGGGCGATTTCCGCCGGCGAGAGCCGGTGGGTCCGCATGTTCACGCCAATGATGTCAACGCCGTCGCGGCGCAGCAACCAAGCAGCCACAGAGGAATCCACGCCGCCACTCATGGCGACCAGAACTCGATCCTTTGTGGCTGTATCTGACATGGAGAGTTCCCGTTGGCGGTGGCAGCTCCGCTGCGTTTTCATCTTGGGGCAAAATGCGGGCCACGAGGCTTGCTTACTCGCCGATTCTGTTCAGACTGTCAACGTCTTCGAGGCGAATCTCGCGGGGCGAGTTATCCCTCGGCTGGTCCATGGCGCGCTCTTCCTGCACCGATTCATAGACGAATTTCGGGTTCCCGTCAGGGCCGCCGATGGCTTCCGTGCTGGTGGAACCGTCCTCGTTCTGCACAATGATGAACCTGTCCATTTCGGAGATGTTCACGATGCCGTCGCGGCGGCGCTCGCGGACGAAGGGATCAACGGAGAGGGTGATGTGGTTTTCGACCAGATCGTAGAGCATCCGTCCGCAGTCTGCCTCGATGTTCCCCTGCTTGATGTAAACATTGTAGAGCGCCTCGACGAGTTGCCGGGCGGAATCGAACTCGAGCTGATCGGAGCGCAGGTTCATCTCCTCACTGTCGAAGATCACCGAGCCTTCCGCGCGGAACAGGCCGAAACCGCCCTGCTCGCTCGTGTTGACGAGCACGAGGGGCTCTTTCGAGCCGAGCGGGCGAACGGTGATCGTGACGTTGCTACCGAGCGCGCCGAGGCCTTCAGCGGGCTCCGTGTCTGCACTGGGCTTCGCGCCGGGGCTGGGCGGGGTCGTAACCGACTCGCAGACGATTTCCTTGCCGCCGAGCAGTCGAATCTCCGCGCCGCCTGATTCCTTGGCGACGTAGACGAAGTTATCCATCCCGTCGAAACGCGTGCTGCCGCCTTCCGTGGCTTGGTTCACCTTGGGGTTGCCAGAGAGCCGAATCTCGCCCGTGGAGATGTAGTATGTCAGCTTCCGGCAGGTGGCGGAAACTCCAGGCTGTTCCATGTCCACGTCGCCTTCGGCGAGCAGCGTGCCTTCCGCGCCGTTGTAGACCAGGCTTTCGGCGGACAGGTTAATCTTCGGGCTTTCCAGATTCACCGCACCGACTGCCTCGAAGCGGTCAAAGGAACCGTCAGAGTTGGTGAAGGTCTTCATCGTGCCCCGATCGCCGGAGGCACTCTCACCGGTGGTGAGCATGACTTTCTCGCCGGGGCCGGCGAGGGCCTCGAAGAGCGATCCCTGCGCACCGACGCTCGACGCGAGAGAGAGTACGGCCGCTACGGCCACGGTCTTGAGATAGCGATTCATTCTGATGTTTCCTGTTCCGGCCGAGTGTACTCGATGACGATCGACTCATCTTCGGCGGTGTAATAAATCCATTCATGGAAAAACTCGTCTGCAGAGAGCGCGGCGGCGCTGATGTGTATCTCATCACCGCTTCCGATGACTCCCACCTGATCAAAAGGTCTCGGGACCAGAAAGCGATTGTGGCGCTTTGACCAGATGAGCGCGGGGGCGTTGACTGTGGCGCGTTCGCCGATCTCGGCGACCACGTCTTCCTCGTCGTTCCCGACCAGCAAGACATCGCCTCGGGCACCGGAGGTGGAGAACTCCGTGCCGTAATACTTGATCGAGAAGTAATCGGGTTTGGGGATGGAGGGTTCCCAAACGATCTTCTCACCACCAACGACGATCTCGCCGCCGGGTGCCGTCGCCTTGATCTTGCCACCCTCGTCGTCGAGGAAAGATGTCAGCTGGAGCTTGCTCGTAATGACCCGAAGGCCATCGTCGCTCATGACTGCTTCCTCAGCGGTAACCCGCTGGACAACAAGGGTGCCGGACGTCGTCTTGAGATCGACGCCGGTGACAACCAGGTTCTGGAATTTTTGGGCGTGGGCGGTAGCCGCCAGCCCTGCTATAAGTCCGCCGGTAAGGGCAGCGTGTCGGAACGCTCGTACCATCGTCGGTGCATCCAAAGGTATTGACCAGGGTGGCGGCGAACCGCCGCCTCGATTCTCGTCGTGTATTCTTTCGCGAGCCACGCTTCTTGTCGGAAGCGCTGTTCGCGGTCCTTCTCGTACTTGGGTAGATCGATTGGCTCGTCACACTCGATCCGCAGCCGCCCGAATCCGTCCCGCAAAGCGAACATGGTCACCACGACGGCGTTGCTCTGCAAGGCAAGACGGGCCGGACCGAGGATCGTGTGGGCCGGACGGCCGAAAATCGGGACGGCAACACCATGGCCGCGAAGGTTGTGATCCACAAGCATCGCCAGAAGGCCCCCGCTGCGCAAGTGGCGCATTGCGGCTACGCCTGCTTCGCCGCGATAGACGATCTTGCCGCCGGAGTGTTCGCGCCGATTGCGCAGCATCTCTTCCAACTGCGGGATCTTCGGCTCGGCGGCAATCCCCATGCAGGGGATGTCGATCACACGGGGGAGGTATCCGGTGAACAGTTCCCACGCGCCGAGGTGGGCCGAGTACAGCACGATGCCGCGGTTTTGCTCGCGGGCCATCGTTAGGGCCTTCTCCCAGTTACCGTTGTCCGCATAGCGGACCCGCCAATCGTCCTTCTCCTTCCAAGAGGGAATCCAAATGCTCTCGAAGAACACCTTCCCGGTGGAGGCGAAAGAGTCCTTCAGGATGCTCGTGCGGAAGGCTTCAGAGTGTTCTTCCGGAGGGAACGCGATCTCCAGATTGGCGCGAGCGCGAGCGCGTTTTTCGCTCGGGACGCGTCCGCCGATCCAACCGAGCAGCCCCCCGAATCGCTGAACCGTCTCGAAGGAAAATCGCGGCACCAGAAAATCGGCAAAGCGAATAAGCTTGATCGTGATGGCATCGCGCACACGGCGCCAGGGCCGCGACTTTTTCCGCTTCTTAGTCATGTTCAGGCGCGGCTACTCCGAGTCGACGGCGATTTCTGCGCGGACATTCCAGCGCTTGAGCTTGTCGCGCCCATTGAGGAACGTCAGCTCCAGCAGGCACCAAACTTCGTGGATGTCAGCGCCGAGTTCGTCGACGAGCTCGCAGGCGGCTTCCAGAGTCCCGCCGGTCGCGATGAGATCGTCGATGATGACCACCTTGTCGCTGGATGTCAGCGCGTCGGAGTGAATCTCGACCACCGCCTCGCCATACTCTAACTCGTAGGCACGCCGGATGGTCTCGGAAGGCAGCTTGCCTTCCTTGCGCACGGGAACAAATCCGATGCCGAGCTTGCACGCAAGCGCAGCGCCAAAGATGAAGCCACGACTCTCGATGCCGACGACCTTCGTCAGCCCGGCGCTTTCGTAGCGCTTGGCGAGGAGGTCGATGGTGTGAAGGAACGCGTCGCCTTCGGCGAGCAGCGTTGTGATGTCCTTAAACTGAATACCCGCTTTCGGGAAGTCTGGGACATTACGGATTTTTTCGATAAGATTCATGATTTGACCGCTTTTGGATTGATTCGCAGAGGCAAAGGTTGAGTCTGGCGAGGAAGCGCGGCAAGCGGAAGAATCCCAATCAACAGCCCGCGCTCTCATTCATGCACATCATACTGATTCAGTACGAGCTTCGGCTCCCATCGGTTCACTCACTCAAAGAAAAACGCGGAGTTCTCAAGAAGCTCCTCAACATCATTCGACGCGACTACAATGTCAGCGCGTCGGAGGTGGACCACCACGACTATTGGCAGAGCACGCTGATCGCCGTCGTGGCTGTGGGCGGAATGCGCGACTCGCTTGAGCGGATCGAGCGGCAGCTCGACGAGTTGGTGGAAACCCACCCGGACTCGGAAGTCGTCGCCGTCGATCGGCAGTGGCTCTGAAATGAATTCCGGCCCGGCGAAATGCCGGGCCGGTTTCAGTCTAAGGGTATTCGGTCTCTGAAGTCGCCGCCGGAGTCACCGCAGGCGGGTCTGCCTCTGTCGCAGGAGGCTCCTGATCGTCGGGGCGGAAGGGGATCATTGGGCCTTCCTCGCCGGCCGGCTCCATCGGAATCGAGGGCTTGAGGAAAAAGTCACGGTCTGCGGTGAACAGCGTCAGTTTGCTGGGCGGGATGACATAGGCCCAGCCTTCGCCCTTCGCGTTGATCGAGTCGACTTCCTCGCGGACTTCGTCGGCTGACCTCGGTTTGTGATTCTCCGGGAGCTCTCCGTCGGTTTCCTCCCAGCGTGATTGGGCGGCGGTGTTGCGGCCTTCGTCGAACTCGGCGGCAAGGAGCGAATACCGTTTCTCACCGATGTCGTAAGTCGTGAGCGTGAGATCCAGGCCGTCGAAGGTTTGCATCTTGGTGACAATCGGTTCGCTGCCTTCGAGGAAGAGTTCCGAAACCGGCTTCACATCGTCGAAGGAACAAAACCCAAATGCGGTACCCAGCGGTGAAAGCGCGGTGGCGGATTTGAGTTCCATGTTTTCTGGGATGTTCGTCATCTCCAGGTTTCCGACCGAACGCGCGCGGGACAGCTCGACGTCTTTTCTGTCGCCGGGGTGGTCGACGCTCATGTTGCTCGGGCGTGTCTCAGGAACCCGGAAGAGCACCGGATCAACGAATGAACGGAACTGGGTATTGATCCGCATCTGGCCCTTTGCGAGCCAGCTTTGCTTGTCGCCCGCTTTTCGAATGTAGACCTGCGCCCCGGTGCCGGCGCCTCGGGACAGCTTTGGGTTCCCGACGATAAGATCGACGAGGACCGCGCCTCCGGCGTCTATCAGCTGAATGTTCTTTGAAGTCGTGCCTTCCGCGTCCATTCCTTCGACGCCGATGCGCGAGTAGTTGTCGGCGATGGCCGTTCGCGGCTCGATCATCGTCAGCTGCGCGACACTGATCATCATTTCCTCAACTTTGTTTTGCACGACGGGATAATCGCCGTTCGCGCTGAGACCCCAACCCTCGTCCAGCTTTCCAAACTCGAGCGTATTGAGCGGATCTGCGATGACGACCTTCGTGATACTCGGAAGTTTATCGCGAAGGCCCGGGTAAAGTGGTTCATCCAGCAGGACGTCTTCCTGCTTCGCATTGGTCGCGACGATGACTATGGCGATGGCAAGAACGACTGCTGCGAGCACGGCTCCGGCGATCAATAGTTTGCGCGAATTCATTGTGCGAGTTTCTCCTGAAGTTCAGTGGTCGTTAGTCTAGCGGCGCTTGCGTCGTTTGACTTTCACGACGCCGAGGGTCACGGCGAAGAGACCGATCAACACGGGAACGAGGCCGATGTTGATGACCTTAAGGCGCCGGCCGAGCGAGTCGATGTCACCGCGCAGGCCGCGCTTCACTTCGCGCAGTTGCTTGTTCGTTGCGATCTGGCTCTCGCGAGCCTTTTGCAACTCAACTTTCTGCTCATCGCTGAGAGTCAGCGCGGCCCGGCCGGCTTCGTCCTTGCTTTGCAATTCGTTGATTCGTTGGGTGATTTCGCGCAGCGTCGCCTGAAGTTCCTGCTGGCGCTTGAAGTACTCCTTGTTCGCTTCCAGCTCCAGCTCCTGCACCTTTACGAAAGGCCGACGGAACTTGCCCCGGCCGCGCACGCTGATCAGGTCCTGACTGCCGCTAAGGTAATCGAGGGCATTGATCACGAAGTCGCCGTTCTTGGCGGTGGTCGTGACGACTTGCTGATTCCCCACAGGTCGAAGATAGGCCCAGTAGCGGTCGACGAGGATGTCGACATCGGCGACGACGATCACATTGATCGGAGTCGAGGATTCGGGAAGGTGGGCGTCGCCGACTGTGCCGGAAGGAGGGCTGGTGCCAAAGGCCGACTTCGCCGGACCAGAAACCCTCGCGGCGAGAACCATCGGCGCGTCGCCCGGCTCAAACTCGGCGATCAGTTTCTTCGCATCGGGGAAGTAGCGAACGGTGTCCACTCCGACCGGCATCGAGTCTTCAGTCGTGGACATCAGGGGAATGAACTCGGTCGTTGAGCCCTCAGTCTGAGTCAACACACCCGGCGTCCACATCGCAACGTTTCCGAGGCTTGAGGTGACGAACTCCTTCTCATTCATTTGCTCAGAGGTGAGCGTTGGAAAGAGAACGTAGTCAACAATCTCAGACTGAGAGATCCGAATCGGAGTCGCGAGTTTGATGTCTCCGGCAACCTCCGTGCTGCTCATATCGAGGCCCCATGAGTTGAAGAGCCGTTTCATATTCGAAGTTTTCGGGGCCGTCATCGCCTCGATCGGATTGTTTGAGGGCGAAGGTTCGTTGGGCTGAGCCTCAGCATGGGGATCGGTGAAGATCAGCGCCCGCCCCCCGGCCATGACGTACTGGTCTATCGCGTAGAGCTGTGTTGCGTTGAGGCCCCTCGGGTGGACGACCATCAGGACGTCGAGGTCTTCCGGGAGCGCGTTGAATTCTGCGGGGATCAGCTCGATATCATAGAGGTGGCGAATGAACCTCGTGATGATCCACGGTTCCTTGACGTCCTCGCGGGTGAAGTAGCGCGGATCGCTAGGGTCGAGGACATCGCCGTTAATCGGAAGCGAGCTGATAATGCCGACCCGCCGTTTGTCGGGATTCGCCAAGTTGTAAATCGCGCTCGTGATGTCGTATTCAAGGAAGTCTTCCTTGTCCGGATAGAAGACCGGGATGACCTCTTGCTGGTCTGTCGTGTTGACGGCTTCGAGGCCGAAGTAGAGCGATTCATTGGCCGATTTCGGCAGGGGTGTAATCCCCGCTGCGACGGCGCGATCTTCCTCTTCGGTGAATGGCTCGGGGTCGACAATTTCGAGTAGAATCTTGCCGTCGGACGAGTCCTCATACTGCTTTAGCAGA
>JAUIJJ010000074.1 GCA_030431385.1 bacterium
AATAGTTCCTCGAAAATCTCCCGGCAGGTGAATCCGTGCGGGGCTGCGATTTCTGCCACATCCGAGATGGAGAGAGGCGGATGGTACTCCATGACGATGGTGCCGACTTTCTCCAGCCAGCCGACGTTGTTCCTGAGGAGCACGGATTCGTAGCCCTCGATGTCCAACTTTACGAGATCGATAGAATCCCAACCCATTTCGGCCATGACGTCGTCGACGGTATAGGCGTTGACTTCGAGCGACCCCTCGCCATCGGTGCCGACTTGATGTTCGGAATCGATGTCGCTGAGCGCCATCTTCAGCTTGCCGGATTCGGTGGAGATTGCGCCTTCGAATACCTTCGCACGGCAGGCGTTCAGGGCGATGTTCCGGTGGAGAATCTTGAGATTGGAGGGAATCGGCTCGACGGTGGCGATCTCGGCTTGGGGGTAGATCTTGGAGAAATAGACGGTTGTGAACCCGGCATTGCCTCCCAGATCGAGGATGCGTTCGGGGGGCTTCTTCAGCTTCAGGCCATAGCATTCGTGCTCGAATACTTCGGAGGCCATTGCGGTGTCCGACTTGTTAGTCCGCACCATGAGATCAATGGTGCCGACTGATTCGTATTTGAGTTTCATTCTGAGGGCGTTTTCGAGGGGCAAGCGGCGGGCATAGGTCCAGTACAGGAACTTGAGCCTATCTGTGAATCCGATGCCATGCTCGCCCGCGCGAAGTCTGTTTCGCTTGAACTGAGTAAGATCGACCATTGAACTCCGAGGTTTCCGTGGGCAGGTGTCGCGGTTGAAGGGCACAAAGCCGGGCTGGGGCCGGCAGAATCAGATACCCTATTTCTTTTCGATGGGCTTTTTCTCGATGGGCTTCGGTGTGGGCTTCACCTTCGCGTCCCTGACCGTGGGCTTGGTCCGCTCGATGTTTCGGTAGCGGATTCCGCGGGAGTTGTCGAGCACGGGGGTCTCTTCTTTAGCGGCTTCTTCTGGTGTCGCGGCAGGTTCCGCTCCGGGTTCGGAGGCGAGTTCCTCAGGCGCTTCTGGAGTCATCTCCGGCTCTATCACTTCTGGCTCGGCTTCGGGTTCCATAGCCAGAGGCTCCGGCTCGGGCGTCGGCTGCATCTCTGCTTCCAAGGCGTCCATGAGCGCGTCGGCGTCGGCTTCGGAGATGGTGTCCACGTCCTCGGCTACGGGAGGAGGCATCGGTGCCTCACCTTCCAATTGGCCGCGCTCGCCGAGTTCCTTCTCGAGCATCCTCAGGAGAAACTCTTCCTGTGCGAGGCGCTCCTTGGCAAAGGGGGCTTCGGCGTCGGGGCCGGGAAGAGTCGTGGCCTCCATGCCGATATTGTCCCAACCGAACAGTTCGTCGTCATTGTAGATGTCTATGATGAGGAATCCGAGAGCGAAGTCGAGAATCTCCTCCGGGTAGAGACCCACATCCAGACCAAAGAGCGGTGTGGCGACTTCGGCGCCGATGCTCAGGTGGCGCTGCCGACCGTCGTCCCAGTGGGGCAGGTTTCGGATGATACGTCGATCCTCGATCTCGCTCCAGTCGGTGTTCCCCTTGAGGTAGGAGTTGCCAGCAATCGGAACCATACGGTTGCGGGAACCGTAAAGGAGCGAAACTCCGCCTTCGCGGCGACGCTCGTTGACGACGCCAACGCCTCGTCGGTCGAGGCCGACGTAGGTTCCCCTGAAGAAGATGTAGCCTGCCTGGGCGAGGGAGGTGACGCGGACTTTTGCGCCGAGCCCCTTGCCATCATCAGGAAATCCCGCGCGCAGCCTGAAGATGTCCAAACCGTCGTTAAACCGGTCTTTTACATAGGTCCATGGCCCGGAAAGCACCCCGGCACTGCTGTGCGCGGGGGCGGCAAAACAGAGGGCCGTAAGGAGGGCGGCGGCGAATAGGGATCGGATTTTCATAAGCTCATTCCGTACGAGGGATAACTGCCTTTGAGTATTCATCACTCCGGATGCCGGAGTGCAAGCGAGGTTTGCGGAGGGACTGGCGCGATTCCTCACTGATTTAGCTTGCTTGAATCGTACCGAAACGCAGACCTTTCACCAAAGAACGAAACCACAAGTGCAGAGGTTTGGATGATGTCGCGTTTGACCATCGTATTGGCAGCCTGCGTGGCTGTGCTCCTCGTCGTGGCGCCGGGTTCCCTTTGGGGACAAGCACACCCGCGGTTCATTGATGATGTTCAGGCAACTCAGGGCGAGGAACTCCCTTTGGAGTTTCTCGGAGACCGGAAGCATGTTCCGGAAGTTCTCAGCGAGGCCGACCGCAGGGCGGCTATCGAGGAGCGAATCTCCCGAAAGCTCCAAAAGAAGATCAAAGACCCCTACGATCAACCCCACGAGGCGCAGGAATGGTACGCCATCCAGCGAACGGGCGGCGTGAGGCCAATCGACTACAAGCTGCTGGAGAAGGCGAAAGCCGAGCGGAAACAAATGGCGGAGCGCTCCGGTGAGGTGCTGTTCTGGCAGGAACTCGGCCCGGGTAACGTCGGCGGGAGGACGCGGACAGTCATCGCGAGTCAGGCGGACCCCGATACAATGTACGCCGGTGGCGCGTCGGGTGGCGTGTGGACATCGCCGAACGGTGGCGGGTTTTGGCTTCCCCTCGACGACCTGATGGACAACCTCGCGGTCACCTCGTTGTGTTTTGCCGGTCATGGCACCGCTTCGGAAAATGCGAACATCATCTATGCAGGAACCGGCGAGGGCTACTTCAATACGGATGCAGTTCGAGGGGCAGGGATCTTTAAGTCGACAGATGCCGGGATTTCTTGGTTTCAACTTTCAAACACGGCGAACTCTGACTTCTTCTACGTCAACAAGATCGTCGCGAGCCCCAACAGCAACGACGTCCTCTATGCGGCGACGCGGACGGGTGTGTGGAAGACCGTCAACGGAGGCATCACTTGGACTCAGGTCCTTGCGAATAATGGCACCGGCGGAACCTCGGGAACTCAGGTGGCGACGTCTGTTGGCGCGATCGACCTCAAGATCAGGACAGACGAAAATCCCGACGTGCTCTTCGCGTCGTTTGGCAGTTTCATTACTGACGGAATCTATCGATCAGAGGACGCTGGGAGCACTTGGTCCCGGGTCTTCACGACGGCGGGCTTCGGACGAGCATCGCTCGCTATTGCGCCTTCCGACCAAGACTACATCTACGCGATGGCGGCGGATAACGCGAATGGGCACCGCTTAAAGAACGTCTACCGTTCGACGAATGGGGGCGACAATTGGACGGCCCGCATCGGCGGCAGCTTCGATCAGTACGACATCGCGTGGCTGCTGCTTACGAACGTACGGCTTGCGACGCTCTCAGTCTGTTTCAGCGGCGCGACGGATGTACTCGCTCACCAAGGGTGGTACGACAACATTCTGGCCGTCGCTCCGCATGACCGGGACGTGCTTTTTGCGGGCGGGATTGATACGTTCAGGTCTGACAATGGCGGCGCAGATTGGGGGATTCTGAGTTACTGGTGGGAGCAGCGGGATCGCTTCTATTACCACCACGCCGACATCCATGAGTTCCTGTTCCATCCTGACTGGAATGGCACAAGCAACACGACCTTGTACACCGGCAGCGACGGCGGAATCACGCGGACTACGAACGCGCTGGACGATGTCGCCAGCGGGCCCAACGACGGGCTGTGCATCTTCACAAACATCAATGAGTTGGTTCCCGATGTTGCTTGGCAGCATCGAAACCACAACTACTCCACCGTGCAGTTCTACCACGGCGCGGCCTTTCCACCGGGGAATTCCACGTACCTCGGAGGAATGCAAGACAACGGCACCTGGATTGGCATGGACTCGACCGGTGAGTTCGGTTGGTCGGAGCTGATTGGTGGCGACGGCGGCTACGTGGCGATCAACCCCAATGACACCAACATCAGATTTGGCGAGACGACGGAAAAGAGCCTGCGTCGCGCGACGAACGGGCTCCAGTTCACGGCGATTGCTACTGATGCGCAGCTCTCCGAGCCTTCCGGGAACTTCGCTTTCATCGCGCCGTTTCGGATGCATCCGCTTGATCCCGACATTATCCACTATGGTGGCCAACGGCCGTGGAGGTCCAACAACGCATCTTCGGCAGCGACTCCGGCAGCGGTGACGTGGTCGGCGATCGGGACGTCGTTCGCGAGCCGTGGAGTGAGCGACTTGGCACCAGAGATTTCTGCCTGGGCCGTCGAATCAAGAGCCGCGAACTACGACGCTTATGCTGGCCTCCAAGACGGGCGCATCTTCACGGAAACTTCCAACAATTTCTCGGCGTCGCGGGTGTGGACGGATTTCTCCAACGGCCTCCCAACCGGCAGCCCCGGCCTTCGCCCGTTTATCAGCTGGATTGAGGTCGACCCCAATTCCAACGGCTCGCGAGTCTATGCGACAAATTCGGTTTTCGGCTTCGGTCACGTGTTCGTGAGGGACTCTGCGGTCAACCCGACGACTTGGGTCGACATCTCGACTACGCTACCGGACATCCCGGTGCACTGCATTCGTGTGCAGCCGGGGTTCCCGGATAATCTGTTCATCGGCACCGATTTGGGAGTTTTCGTTTCCCGCAATCGTGGGATCACCTGGGAACCGGTGAACGACGACGGCAACAGCGGGTTTACCTATGCCAACGTCGTCACGGAAGCCCTGGAGTTCCAGACCGCCTCGACGCTGTACGCGTTCAGCCACGGTCGCGGCGCGTATCGCGCCTTTGTCGATACGACAGTTGTCACGCCGACTCCGACACCTACGCCGATACCGACTCCGTTTCCGACGCCAACAGTTTCCGGCATTCCTGACATCGGGTTCGACTTTAACGGTGTCGACATTCCGAACGGCGGTAGCTTCGACTTTGGTTTCTGGGCAAGCGGCAGTGAAATCGAGAGGACATTCAACTTCCGATCGGAAGGATCAGGGCAGCTCTTTTATCCGTCCGGCATTGTGCTGACAGGTCCCAATTCCACGCAGTTCGAGGTGACGACTCAGCCAGCTGGCGTCGCCCTTGCGCCGGGGTTCAACGTCCCGGTTCGCATCGAGTTTCAACCCACTTCCTTGGGAACGAAGACCGCGACAGCAGTCATTGATACGAACGATCCCGACGAGGACCCGTTCATCTTCACGCTTACCGGAACGGCTCAGTCGGGAAGCCCGCTCCTTTCCATCGCTGACGGCCTGACGCCGGTCGGAGACAACTCAACCTATGTCCTCGGCGATACGGAAGTGAATGACGCGGAGGGCGTTGCGCTGACTGTGCGGAACACAGGAACGGGAACGCTTTTCTTCACCGGCGAACCTCATGTTATTGTCAACGGAAGCAATGCTCAGGACTTCGACGTTCAACTGGCAGCGGATTCGATTAACCCTGGTGGATTCGGAATTCTCACAATCTCGTTCACGCCTTCTGCGGGCGGATTGCGGACGGCGCGAGCCATCATCAATTGCAACGACACCAACTTGACAGACTCGGGATTCGACCCCGATAGCGAGCCTGATTACATCATCAACCTTCAAGGAACAGGCACGACGACGCCGGACATTATCGTAAAAAATAACGGGGGCGGGTTTGTCGAGATTCCCTACGGTGGCAGTGTCGAAGTCGCTACCACGGCGATCGGAGGGATGACGAGTTCCTTCATTGGAATTGGCAGTGTCGGCTCGGAGAACATCATTCTGGAACCAGTGCGCGAAGAGCGCGTTTTACTGGAAGGCGCGAACCCCGACAGCTGGGAAATCTTTTACTACCCGCTTGATCAGGTCGTCACCGGGCCCAGTTCGGAAGTAACGGGTATGAGGTTTGTACCTGCCACCGCCGGATATCATTCGGCGCAGGTTCTCATCCCGAGCAACGACCCTGATGAGAATCCGTTCGTTTTCACAATCGCAGGGTTCGCTGTCGACCTGTCCGATGGGCTGGATAGTGACAAGGACGGGTTCAGCGACGCCGTCGAGGAACTCTACGAGACCGACGAGCAAAACGACGCCGACAAACCTCCCTTTGGCGACTACTCGGAAGACGGGGTTACTGACTTGGAGGACGCGGTCGCGCTCGGCCACGCCACGCAAGGCGGCTCGATCGCCTACAATTCCGACTACGATGTGGACGTCGATGGCGATGTCGACTTCACCGACGCCGGGATTCTGTACCTTTGGGCGGTGAACGCGGCGACCTACGAGGTCATCCCCCGAGCAACCCCGCCACGAAGCCTCAGCGGCGAGGACTTCTCAGGCCTTGAGAGGCTGATGGAGTAAATCGGTCACGATGAAAGTAAAAGGCGCCCCCCGACCGCTCGCGGTCGGGGGGCGCCTTCTTTTGTATATGAACACTTACTTTAGTTTCGCGGGAAGCGTGTCGGCTTCACCTGACTTTCCGATCTCAACGGCGATCCCGTTGATCAACAGAGTGACCTGATCTCCCAAGTAGATAGATTCCTTCCGCTCGGGATGGGCGGTGATGAGTGCGTAATAGGCGTCGGAGAGGAATTCGATCTTGATGGTCTCGGATGAATCGGCCGCGCCGTTTTCAACCCAGCGCTCGCCGGTTTTCGTGAAGGTCACTCCATCGCGGTCGACGGTTGTGAAGGAGTGGTATTCATCCTTCGGGGCGGAAATTGAGGAGGCTTTGCTCTCGCGCCGGGCCTTTTGAGCGACGGAGAAGTTCACGGCACTCCTTCCCGATTCCTCCATCGCGAGAGGCGCGATTTGGTTGCGGACTCTTGCAGAAAGGAGGTCGGCAGGTTGGGCACTGTCGTCTGCGCGCGTGCTGCGGTTTGCGAAAGCGTATTCCTCGTCGGGCGCGGTCAGAAAGCTCGTGTAGGGCGTGACGAGATTGTACTTTTTCCCGAGCGAGGTCACTTCCTCGACGAGCTCTGGGTCGGCTCCGTTGCGCTGGATCTCCTCCAACAACCAGGCGACCCGACGGTTGGCCCACATTGCGTCGACGTACGACGTTGCCTCGCTGGTCGTTTTTGGGAACTTGGTTTCGAGCGTCTCCGAGTAGTCGCGCCCGGCGGCTTTGCCGGTGAGGGTCACGGCGACGGAGCCGCTTCCCCGGTAGCGTCCGAGCACCATCAAGTCACTTCCCATGAATAGATCGGGGAGCTCGCGCGGGAAGATTTGGGTGATCTCGACGTTGTCGCTGAATTGCAGTTCTGGCTGAGTGAGGACCGGGTGGGAGATCGCATTGAACAGCGCCTCCATGCGCACCTCAAGGTCTTCCTCGGGGCGGACGTAGTCGGCGACGGCGCGCGTTTCTTCGGCGACGGCGTCGAGCAGCGCCACGTTCACATCGTATCCGAAACCAACTGTGAAGACGCGCGATTCCAGCCCGCGGGAAGCATCGCGGAAGCCCCTTAGAATTTGTACTTTGCCTGTCTTGCCGACAGTCGGCAAGCCGTCGGTCATGAAGACGATTTGGCGTAGCTCGCGCTCCTCGCTGGTCTCGCGGCCTGCCATCTTTGCGGCGGCCACGAGCGCGTCGTGGATGTTGGTTCCGCCAACGGGCCGGAGGGCCTTGAGCCAGGCGATGGCGTGGGCGATGTTCTCTTCTGTCGCAGGAATTGGTTTGTCGGAGAGGTCCTTCACATCCGTTGAAAACTCCAGCAGTGAAAACGAATCCTCAGGGTTTAGCCCGTAGAGCGCCTGAACGAGGGCCTTTCGTGCTTTCTCCAGCTTGCCGTCATCGGCCATCGAGCCGCTGGTATCAATCACGAAGACCACTGTTTTCGGGATCGGCTCGGCGAGCTTGCCTTCGCGCGGCGGCGACACCATGAGGAGGAAGGTCCCTTCATCCCGATGTGGCGCGCGGTGCGCCAGAAGGTGCAATCCGACGTCTGTGGCCTCGGTGTCATAGAGAAGAGAGAATGGACTGGCGATTGTGGCGGGGTCGTCGATGCGCACGGTCGCGGCTGTTCCGTCGGGCGAGCGCTCAACAGAGATTTCGTGGGTCGGCGACGTGACGGTTCCGAGGACCTTCCCCGCATCGACGTCGACTTGGAAGCTGCTGTTGCTCGGAGCGAAACCTTCGACGGTGCGCGGCGCCTGAAAGTCATAGACAAACAGGCCGCTCTCCCGTCGCAGCGGCTGCGCGAAATGAATCTCGATGGGCATGTCGCCCCGGGCGGGGATCGGGAAGATCGAAACGCTGACGGTTTGGCCGTCCATGTACTCTATGAGACCGGGGTCACGGGTTCGGTGGACGATAGCGTCGTAGATGCGCCGCGCCTCGTCGCGCTCGAGGGTTGCCGCGTGGACCTCCTTGCCGTTGATGATCATTTGCAGGTCGGTCACCTGTGCCCCGCGCGGAAGCGGGAGGACGTAGGTGGCCTCCAGCTGAACGCTATGAGGATTGTGGAAGACCTGACGAAGAACAGTGCGCGCGGCGGGACCATCGATGGTCGCCTCGACGTGTTGCTCGCTGAGCTCAAGCGGACCCAGCGAGGGGTCGGTCGGCGCGAGCCAGACGACGGTGGCGTTTGCGCTGAGTGGGATCAGAAGAGCCGCGAAGGCTGTGAGTAGAATCAAACGAAACATGGGAACTCTCCCCTGTGGTGTCTTGAATCTACGACAAGAAGCGGGCGGCGAAAGTTCCCTTGGATGTTCGATCGCGAAGGCCGAGAGGGCTTGTGGTTACTTCTCGTCCATCTCCTGCAACTGCTTCTGCAATTGCATCTTCTGCTCCTGAAGGTCTGTCACGTGAGAAGTCGCCTTGGCGTACTTGCTGTCGGTCTTCTTGCCACTCCTCAGGACCCACATGATCGTGTTGTAGATGGCGAAGAGGCCTGAGAGGATGCCGAGCACGAAGGCGCCCAGTTCGATTTTGTCGTGCAACTCGGGCATCACGACATCGCCGTAGAGCCAATAGCCGAGGAACACGATGGTGCTCACCCAGCTCCCCACGGGGAACGCGCGGTGCTTGAGATTGAGGCTCGGAACCTTGGTGTTGGCTAGCTCCTGATTGATTCGCCGATCCAGTTCGGCGATTTCTTCCAATAGTCGGGCGCGGTTCATGGACTGATGATCCTCCGGAGGGCAGGTTTTGGCTCTGATAGGTAAAGATGAAAAAGCGGTTTTGAAGGCACAAGGCGAATGCGCGTCTTCGCTTGCGAGGGACGAGGAGGACTTCATTTGCCGCAGTGTGGAAACTTAGGGGCAAAACCCGGCAATCATCCTTGACGGGGCGGGGTTGGTGGACACAGATTTGGACCATCAATGCCGCCTGTACAAGGGCGGCTGCTTTGCTATGTCCCTGACCCTTCAAACAGGCATGGGACGGCGACTGTCAGCGGGTCTCATCACCCCCCGCACAAGAGCGGACGAAAGGTCCCCCGGAACCGTGACTGATCCAGTCCCCCAACGCCCCGCCGTGAACGCCTGGTCGGCAGAATTTCTCGAATCACTTTATCAGCAATGGAAGAACGATGCGAACTCGGTCGACGAGAATTGGCGCAGCTTCTTCCAAGGCTTCGACCTCGGCGTCTCGCGCTCGGCAGACGACACGACGACATCGGGCCTCAGCGACGAACTTCAGGAGAAGTTCGCCCGGGTCTCCTCGCTGGTCTACCACTACCGCGACATCGGGCACCTTCACGCCAAAATCGACCCGCTCAACGTACCGAGGCCCCGCCCTCAGATTCTCGAGTTGGGCGCGTTTGAATTGGATGAGAGCGACCTCGATCTCTCGTTCCGGACGACGATCACCGGATACCCGGGGCCTGCGCCGCTCCGTGATATCATCGACTACCTCGAGCGCACCTATTGCAGCTCGATCGGTTTTGAGTACATACACATCCAGAACACGCCCGAGCGCCGTTGGCTCCAGAGCCGCATCGAACCGGCCGCCGGGAAGTTTGTGATCTCGAAGGCCGAGAAGATTCAGATCCTCAACAAGCTGCGGCAGGCCGAAGTCTTCGAGAACTTCCTCCACACTCGCTACGTTGGCCAGAAACGTTTCTCCCTCGAAGGCGCGGAGACTGTGATCCCGATGCTTTGGGAGTCGCTGGAAGAAGCCGCCGAGCAGAACGTGGAAGAAGTCGTTGTCGGCATGGCCCATCGCGGCCGCCTCAACGTGCTCGCGAACATCTTGCAAAAGGGCTTCGACGATATCTTCGCAGAGTTCGAGGACAATTACGAGGACATGCCTCAAGGGGGCGGCGACGTAAAGTACCACAAGGGCTACTCGTCTCACTTCTACACGAACAAGGGTAAGGAACTTTACCTGACCTTGGCGGCGAACCCGAGCCACCTCGAAGCCGTCGACCCGGTCGTTGAGGGGCGTTGCCGCGCCAAGCAGCGCCTTCGCGGTGATACGGAGCGTACGCGGGTGATGCCGGTTCTCCTCCACGGCGACGCGGCGTTTAGCGGTCAGGGCATCGTAGCGGAAACGCTGCAGATGACCAAGCTGCGCGGGTACACGACAGGCGGAACGCTGCACATCATCGTCAACAATCAGATCGGCTTCACCACGGACCCGCAGGACGCTCGCTCGTCGGTTTATTGCACGGACGTCGCGAAGATGGTTCAAGCGCCGATTTTCCACGTGAACGCGGAAGACCCGGAGGCCTGCGCCTGGGCGGCGAAGCTCGCCGTCGAGTACCGTCAGACCTTCGGCAAAGACGTCGTGATCGACCTGTGGTGCTACCGCCGCTACGGTCACAACGAGAGCGACGAGCCGGCCTTTACCCAGCCGCGTATGTACAAGACGATCAGTGGCAAGCGCAGCATCAGCACGCTGTATACAGAGCAGCTCCTGAACGAAGGCGTCATCAGCAAGGATGAAGTCGACCAGATGAGTAAGGACCTGGAAGAGGTCCTGGATGCGGCCCACACCCACGGCAAGGAAACACGCGCCAGAGCGAATCAGGCGGGCTTCAAGCAGATCTGGGAAGGCATCTCGAAAAAATTCAGCTTCGAGCCGGTCGATACGACGGTTTCCGAGAAACAGCTGCGGCACCTCGCCGAGCGACTGGCGACTGTCCCCGGCGACTTCAACGTCCACAGGAAGCTTCGCAAGCTGGTCGATCTCCGCAAGACCGTGGTGCTTGAAGACAAGCCGCTGGATTGGGGCACGGCGGAGGCGCTGTGCTTTGCCGGGCTTTTGACGGAAGGCGTTTCCGTCAGGCTCTCTGGACAGGACAGCTGCCGCGGTACCTTCAGCCATCGCCATGCAACGCTTCACGATACAGAAACCGGCGCGCAGTACATTCCGCTCAAGAACCTTGAGCCGGAACAGGCGACGTTCTGCATCTATGACTCGCTGCTATCCGAAGCGTCGGTCGTTGGGTTCGAGTACGGCTATTCGCTCGGTGACCCGGCGATGCTGATCATGTGGGAGGCCCAGTTCGGCGACTTCGCCAACGGCGCTCAGGTGATCTTCGACCAGTTCCTCTCCAGCGCAGAGGCAAAGTGGGACCGCTCGAGTGGTCTCGTTTTGCTGCTCCCCCACGGCTACGAGGGACAGGGGCCGGAGCATAGCTCGGGCCGCGTCGAGCGCTTCCTCCAGTTGTGCGCGGAGGAGAACATGCAGGTGGCGAACCTCACGACACCGGCGCAGTTCTTCCACATTCTCCGCCGCCAGATGAAACGAAACTTCCGCAAGCCGCTCGTCATCATGACGCCGAAGAGTCTTCTCCGCCATCCGAAGGCAATTTCGCGGGTGGCTGACCTGACATCGGGGGTGTTTCAGGAGATCATCGACGACCATATGGTCGAGGATCACGAAGCGGTGCGTCGCGTGCTGTTCTGTACTGGTAAGGTTTACTACGACCTCATGGCGCAGCGCGAGGAAGCGGGCAACGGCACCGTCGCGTTGATTCGTGTCGAGCAGATCTACCCGCTGCATAGCGAGCGGCTGCAGGAGATTCTCGCCACGTACCCGAACGCCGAAGAATA